>NZ_VRVC01000202.1:0-5536 GCF_008040005.1 Methylobacterium sp. WL19 | reverse complement strand
GGCCACCATCACCACCGGCGGCACCGCCTGCGCGGTGGCATCGACGGCATCGCGGCCGCCGCGCAGGCGGTGCCGCCGGTGGTGATGGTGGCCCTGGCCCTGCCCATCCTCGGCTTCGGCGGTCCGCCGACCCTGCTGGCGCTCGTCGCCTACGGCATCATGCCGGTCCTGCGCGGCACGGTGGGGGCGCTGGAAGCGGTCTCGCCCGAGGCACGCGAGGCGGCGCAAGCCATGGGGTTCACGCGCCTCCAGATCCTCTTGCGCGTGGAACTGCCTCTGGCGATGCCGGGCCTCGTCGATGCCCTGCGCACGGCCCTCGTCCTCGCCATCGCCACCACGGCGGTGGGGGCGCTGGCGGGGGCCTCGACCCTCGGCACGCCCATCGTCGCCGGACTGCAGAACCAGAACGTCCTGCCGATGCTCCAGGGCGCCCTGGCCACCGCCGCCCTGGCCTTCCTCTGCGACGCAGCCATGTTGGCGCTGGCGAGCATCGCCTCGGCGGACCGGGCGCGGGGATGAACGGGTTTCGCAAAGGCGGTGACCGATTTTGCGATCTGAAATCGGCGACGAGTTGGAGCCTGTTTGAGTTGTTTGTCCAACGCATTAACCTCATCCTGAGGTGCCGCGCAGCGGCCTCGAAGGAGGGCTCCAGAACCCGCTGCGCGAACTGGAGGGCTCCTTCGAGGCCTCCGCTCCGCTTCGGCACCTCAGGATGAGGTGGTCGGCTGGGGCGATCGGTGCGGTCGTTTCCGGGCCTGTTCGAACGTCACGAGGCGGCATGACAAACCCGACGGCGCAGGACATCGCGGCATTGCGGAGCGAGTGGATCACCGGAGGCCGGCTGGTCGTCGGGGACGATCCCTCTCCATCGGATCATGAAGCGGTCTACCGATGGGGCTTGGACTTCATCGACGGCGGCGCTGACGATCCCGATTACGGCACCGTCCTCGGCCTGATCTATCATAGCTTGAACTTCGACATCCCGTTCAGCGCGACGAAGTCCGTGCGGGACGATCTGATGCACATGGCGCGGAGAAAACTCGAAGATCCGCATTGGCGCAAACAAACGATCTAGCCGACAGGATGTGAGACTTTCTCGGTATCCGCGGCGACGCGAGCCTGCTCGGCGTTGGCACCTGATTGGCCGGACGGCGTGAACGGCCACCGAGGGCGTGTCGGGCCGGTGCCGTGGCCAGGACATCGTCCGAGGCGACCGGATGCGGCGCTCGCCTGTCGTCGACCAGAACGGCATGACGAGGCCGTGTCCATCCCGGGTGGTCTTGAGACGGGACGGTTCGTGGAAGCCGGTGCGTAAAATCAGACGTTCGAGGGGACAACGATCCCTGTTGTCCCTCGCGTGCGAGACGTCTGGCACTGCCCCGCGCGCGTTCTACAGCAAACCGCGCTGGGCGGATGTCAGCGGCATCGAGAGATGTCTGCCGAAGCGTGAACCTGCGCACCTCCGAAGACGACCTGTTGCCGCAACGGCGGTTGCGCCAGGGCGTAGATCAGTCGCGGCTCGGCGGGCATGCTGGCCGCATCGAGGGCGGCACGGTGCTGGGGTTCCAGTACGAGGCCGAGGGACGCCACATTGTCGGCGACCTGTGCCGCGCGGCTGACGCCCATCAGGGTCGAGGCCACGCCCGGTTTGCCCACGACCCAAGCGAGCGCGACACGCGCCGGCGATTGTCCGATCGCGTCGGCCACGCGGCGGACGGCCTCCACGATATCCCAGTTGCGCGGCGTGAACAGGCGGTCGCCGAACGGATTCGCGCCGTCGAGGCGCTTGTCGTCGGCCGGGCGCGCCTCACCGGCCTGCGCCGCGTCTTTCGGCAGGCCACCCGCGAGTGGGCCGGCCGCCTCCACGGTGGCGCGGTCGTACTTGCCCGTGAGCAACCCGTAGGCGAGAGGTGACCAAGGCACCATGCCCATGCCGAATTCAGCCGCGAGCGGGATGTGCTCGTCCTCCACCTCCCGATTGACGAGCGAGTAGAAATACTGGAGCGCGATCGGACCCGGCAGACCGCGCGAGGCGGCGAGGGTCGCGAGCTTGGCGGCATACCAGGCCGGCGTGTTCGACAGACCCCAGTAGCGAACCTTGCCCGCACGAACGAGGCCGACCATCGTTTCGAAGAGTTCTTCCGCCGGCGTGATCCCGTCCCAGACGTGCAGCCAGTACAGGTCGATGTAGTCCGTTCCCAGGCGGCGCAGCGAACCGTCGATCGCCGCGTGGACGTGCTTGGCGCCACAGCCACCTGCATGCGGTCCGCTCCCGGTGGCGAAACCCGATTTGGTGGCGAGGACGAGCCGGTCGCGCAGGCCGCGTTCGGCGACGAAACGACCGACCATCGTCTCGCTGCCGCCACTCGCGTAGACGTCGGCCGTATCGACGAAGTTGCCGCCACGCTCGACATAGGCATCGAACACCGCGCGACTGCCGGCCTCGTCGAGACCCCAGCGCGCCGCGCCGAACGTCATGGTGCCCAGCGCCAGGGGGCTCACCGCGAGTCCGGAGCGGCCCAGCGACCGATAATGCGTCAAATCCATTGTTGAGCCTCGCTAATGATCCAGCGGATGGTAGCGATACCGCCCCCATTCGATTAGCCGTTGCCGGCGGCAAGGGTCTGTGAATGGAATGCAGCAATGCGGCGTGGCGCACTCGACGATCTCGCGGCCTTCGCGGCGGTGGCACGGACCCGCAGCTTCACACGGGCCGCGGCCGAACTCGGCCTGTCCCCGTCGGCCCTCAGCCATGCGATGCGAGGCTTGGAGACGCGTCTGGGTGTGCGCCTGCTCGCGCGCACGACGCGTAGCGTCGCCCCGACGCCAGCCGGCGAGCGACTGTTGCGCTCGCTCGGCCCGGCGTTGGAAGAGGTCGAGCGTGGCCTCGCGGCGTTGGCCGATTGGCGCGACGCGCCGTCCGGCACCCTCCGGTTGACGACGTTCTCCTACGCCGCCCGCACCATCCTCGAGCCGACCCTGCCACGGTTCCTGCTCGAACACCCGGCGGTCTCGGTCGAGGTGGTGATCGACGATCGCCTCGCCGACGTCGTCACGGCCGGCTTCGATGCCGGCATACGCTTCGGCGACACGGTGGAGCAGGACATGGTGTCGGTCCGCGTCGGACCGGACCTGCGCACGGTCGTCGTCGGCACGCCGGGCTATTTCGCCCACCATCCTCGGCCGGCGACTCCAAGCGACTTGGAAGCCCATAACTGCGTGAACTACCGCCTGATCGGTGGCGGCGGCCTCCTGCCCTGGGAGTTCACCGACATGGACAAGGGCCGCGAGATACGGGTGCGCGCGGGCGGACAGTTCATCGTCAATGACGGCCCCCTCGCAGCTGCGGCCGTGCGCGCGGGGGCGGGGCTCGGCTACATGTTGGAGGACGAGGTCGCAGCCGATCTCGCGGCCGGAACGTTGGTTCAGGTGCTCGACGCGTGGTGCCCGCCCTTCTCGGGCTGTCACCTCTATTATCCCAACAGGCAGGTCACGCCAGCGCTCCGCGCTCTGATCGACGCCTTGCGATGGGTGAGACCGTGACCCCTATGGGTCGACGGCGGCCCAACCATCGATCCCACGCCGCAACAGGTCTCACTCGTCCTTGAACACCACCTTGGCGCCGCGCTCGATGCGGGTGGCGAGGTCGCGGGCGTCCCAGTTGGTCAGGCGGATGCAGCCGTGGGATTCGGTCTTGCCCACCTTCTCCGGCTCGGGCGTGCCGTGGATGCCGTAGGACGGGATCGACAGGTCGATCCAGACGATGCCGACCGGGTTGTTCGGGCCGGGGCGGATCGAGAAGGTCTTCTTCGTCTTCACGCCCTTGAACGCGTATTTGGGGTTGTAGGTGTAGACCGGCGCGAAGGCGACGCCCTTCACCTTGGCCTCGCCTGACGGGGCCGGCTTCTCCGCGCTGCCGATGGAGGCGGGGTAATAGGCCCGCAGGGTGCCGTCCTCGCCAAAGCCGCGGACATGGCGCGTGACCTTGTCGACTTCGACCCGCACGATGTCTTTCTTGGGTGTGTCGTCCTTCTTCTGCGCCTCATCGCTCTTGGACGCATCGTCCTTCTTCGACGTGTCCGTGCCGTTGTCCGCGGCCGGCTTGCCCTCGACCTTGCCGTCCGATGCATCGCGGGCCTTGTCTTCGGATTTGCCGGCCGCCTTTCCGTCGGACTTGCCGCCAGCCTTGCCGTCAGCCTTGCCCTTGGGCTTCGTCTCGTCCTTCGCCGGCTTGCCGGTATCCAGGGGCGGGACCGCCGCCACGAGGATGCCGGTGCCGGCCTTGTCGAGGGCGGCGTCCGGGTTCAGGGCGGTGAGGAGGTCGCGCGACATGTGGAACCGCTCGGCCAGCATCTCGCGCGGATTGGTGTAGCTCATCGCCTCGAGATCGGCCTGCTCCTCCATCTTGGCGGGGATTTTCTCCGCGAAGGGGCCCGCCGCGTCGGACTCGGTGATCGTGTAGGAGACCACCACCGGGTCGGCGCTGGAGGCGGCGAGCTTGTCGAAGAGCTCCTGGTTCAGGGTCTGGCTCGCAGGCAGCCCCTGCGCCACCGCGTAGGCCGACAGGGCGTTGCGCATGTTCTCGCCGTCGCGGCCGTCGATGGCGCCGGGGGAGAAATGCGCCCGGTCGAGGAGCACCTGGACCTTCACCAGAAGCGGCTGGGGTCGCTTGTCCTTCGCGCTCGTGCGGGCCTTCTTGCCGCCCGCCTTGTCGCCGCTCTCCTGCATTGTGAAGGTCGCGCCGTTGATCGCCTCGACGGTCAGGGCCTCGCCGGGTGTGGTCTTGCCCGCGTCGGAGGACGTGGTTCCTGCCGGCTTCGCCTCTAGCGCCGCCGGTGTCGCCAGGCAGACGAGGGCCATGAGCGCGACGGCACTCGGCAGGGGCAGATGGGCCATTTCGGGATCAACTTTCGCCGGGGGATCGACAGGTGCGCTCCTTAAAGCCGGCGCGCCCCTTCGGCGTTCCACATCTCCTACTGGCAGAGACGATGTCCTGCATTCCTCTCGCGCTCGTCGAGATGGAGGTGGTTGCCGTGAGCCGCATCCGATCCGGGTCCGAGCACGGTGCGGAAGAAGCCGCAGGCCTTGGCCCGGATGGCGGCCTGGAACGTCGCCTCCGGTGCGTCGTCGAGACCGGCGCCGACCTTGATCGGTGCACGCCCGTCGAAACCGTAGCCCATGATGTCGACGCCGTTGGCGAAGCTATGCTCGCTGAGCTTGGCCTCGGGATCGTGGTTCTGGCCGCGACACTCGTAGGAGGTGCCGATGGACAGGCTCCTGAGGGGGGCCTTCAGGATGCGCTCGGAGGCTTCCTGCGCCTCCGTCGCCAGGCGCGCCAGGGCCTCGGCCGTGTTGCAGACCAGGGTCGCGGGAGGCGTGAGCGCCACGTCGCCGGAGAGGCGGGTGAGCTTCAGCGGCTTCTCCGCGCCGCATTGACCGTTCGAGATCGGCGGCAGCGCCTCGAAGGTCGCGCCCAGGCGCTCCAGGCGCTTGCGGCAGGCGGTGTCGTCGAGGGGGGCGACCGTCAGGGTGAGGG
>NZ_VRVC01000201.1:0-5565 GCF_008040005.1 Methylobacterium sp. WL19 | reverse complement strand
GTGTCGGGGCGGGCGTCGCGGACGGGGCCGGTGTCGAGGGTGTCTGGGGAGCACCCTGAGCCATCCCCTGCCCCCCATTCTGGGTCATAGTCTGGGCCTGCGCCGGACCGGCCAGGGCCGCGATCGTCACCAGGCCGGCGAGAAATCCGGCGCGGGACCGTGCGAGACAAATCATCGGGCTGCTCCGTTCGCCGGCGTTTCCGGCACCGGCGTCAGCGCCCCTCTGCCGGAGAACCAGGAGAGCAGGTTGTCGACCACGAGCCGGCCCATGGCCTCGCGGGTCTGGACGGAGCCCGAGCCCACATGCGGCAGCAGGACCACCCGTTCCAGGCCGAGGAAGGCCTCCGGCACCTGGGGCTCGGCGGCGAAGACATCGAGCCCCGCGCCGTGGATCGTGCCCGATCGCAGGGCCTCGATCAGCGCCGGCTCGTCAACGAGGCTGCCGCGGGCGACGTTGACGACGATCCCGTCGGGGCCGAGGGCCTCCAGGATCTCGGCATTCACGATGCCGTTCGTCTCCGGGCCGCCGGGCGCCACGATCATGAGGACGTCCACCGCCCGCGCCATTTCCAGCAGGGTCGGGTGGAAGGCATAGGCCACGTCGTCCTGCCGGCGGCGGCCGTGATAGGACAGGGTCACGCCGAACCCTTCGAGGCGGCGGGCGATGGCCCGCCCGATCCGGCCGAGGCCGAGGATGCCGACATGCCGGCCGCGCAGGGTCGCGGTGAGCGGGTAGGTCCGCGTGGGCCAGTGCCCGGCGCGCAGGTAGCGGTCCGCCTGCGGAATCTCTCGGATTGTCGCCAGGAGCAGCCCGAGGGCGAGGTCGGCCACCTCGTCGGAGAGCACGTCGGGCGTGTTGGTGACGACGATGCCCCGCTCCGCCGCGGCGCCGACATCGATCGTATCGTAGCCGACGCCGTAACTCGCCACGATCTCGAGATGGGGCAGCCGCTCGAAGAGGGCGCGGTCGACGGGGGCCTGCGCCCCGATCGCCATGGCGCGGATGCGCGGTCCGATCTCGCGATAGAACGCGTCGGGATCGGGCGCGGTGTCGGCACGGTGGAGGGTGAAGGCGCCCGCCAGCGCCTCCATCACGCTGGGCTGCATCGGCTTCAGGAGCAACAGGTCGGCAGGCTGCATGTCGCGCTCGTCATCCGTCCCCGGAACCGGCCATGGAAGGAGTGGCCATGAGAGGATACGGCTGTAATCCGCCCTCCGGGCAGGGTCCAGCCATCGCGGCCGGCCCGCATCGGCCAAGGCCGCCATGCGGCGCGTGGGCGGCAGTCATGAGCCCGATGCGCCGTGTGCGCCGGCCTACTTCCAAGCGGGCCTTTCGAACATTACTAAAGAGGTCGAGAGTCACATATCCGCCCGTGATCCGATCAACGACGAAAACCGAAACAGCCACGCCATGACTGCCCCGCGCACCCTCTACGACAAGATCTGGGACGACCACGTGGTCGATGTCGAGCCGGACGGCACCAGCCTCCTCTACATCGACCGCCACCTCGTCCACGAGGTAACGAGCCCACAGGCCTTCGAGGGGCTGCGCGTGGCCGGACGGCGCGTGCGCCACCCGGAGAAGACCCTGGCGGTGGTGGACCACAACGTCCAGACCTCGGACCGCCGCTTCGGCATCGAGGATCCGGAGAGCCGCCTCCAGTTGGAGACCCTGGCCGAGAACGTGCGCGACTTCGGCATCGAGTTCTACGATGCCCTCGACCGCCGCCAGGGCATCGTCCACGTCATCGGCCCGGAGCAGGGCTTCACCCTGCCGGGCCAGACCATCGTCTGCGGCGACAGCCACACCTCGACCCACGGCGCCTTCGGCGCGCTGGCGCATGGCATCGGCACCTCGGAGGTGGAGCACGTGCTCGCCACCCAGACGCTGCTGCAGCGCAAGGCCAAGAACATGCGTGTCACCGTGGACGGCACCCTGCCGCCGGGCGTCACCGCCAAGGACATCATCCTCGCCATCATCGGCGAGATCGGCACCGCCGGCGGCACCGGCTACGTCATCGAATATGCCGGCGAGGCGATCCGCGCCCTCTCGATGGAGGGGCGCATGACGATCTGCAACATGTCGATCGAGGGCGGCGCCCGCGCCGGCCTGGTGGCGCCGGACGCCATCACCTACGCCTACGTCAAGGATCGCCCCAAGGCCCCCAAGGGCGAGGCGTTCGAGCGGGCCCGCGCCTATTGGGACAGCCTCGCCACCGACGAGGGCGCCTTCTTCGACCGCGAGGTCCGCCTCGACGCCGCGAGCCTGCCGCCCCTGGTGAGCTGGGGCACCAGCCCCGAGGACGTGGTCTCGATCTCCGGCCTCGTGCCCGATCCGGCCGCCATCGCCGACGAGAACAAGCGCCAGTCGAAGGCGAAGGCCCTCGACTATATGGGCCTCACGCCGGGCACGAAGATCACCGACATCAGCGTCGACCGGGTCTTCATCGGCTCCTGCACCAACGGCCGTATCGAGGACCTGCGCGCCGTGGCCAAGATGGTGGAGGGCCGCAAGGTCCACCCGTCGGTCTCGGCCATGGTGGTGCCGGGCTCCGGCGTGGTGAAGGCCCAGGCGGAAGCGGAAGGCATCGACCTCATCCTCAAGGAGGCCGGGTTCGACTGGCGCGAGCCGGGCTGCTCCATGTGCCTCGGCATGAATGCCGACCGCCTCAGCCCCAACGAGCGCTGCGCCTCCACCTCCAACCGCAACTTCGAAGGCCGCCAGGGCCATCGCGGGCGCACCCACCTCGTCTCCCCGGCCATGGCCGCCGCCGCCGCCGTGGCCGGCCGGTTCGTCGACATCCGCGAGTGGCGCGGCGAGGCCTGAGCGCCGAGCTTGGGCGGAATCGGCGAAACGGGCCGGAATCGCGATTGACGCGGCCGGCCCGTCCGCCTAAACGAACCTCCGCGTCGGCAAACATCTGCCGACCGGCCCAGGTGGCGGAATTGGTAGACGCGCTGGTTTCAGGTACCAGTCTTGCAAGAGGTGAAGGTTCGAGTCCTTTCCTGGGCACCAAGCAAAAACTAAGTGACTGATGTTGACTTAGTTTTTGGCCCCGCTTTCCGCACTTCGTCGATCGATGCGAGATAAACCAAGCCTAGCGGGCTCAACGGGCATGACCCGCGATTTCGGCACAGGTCGTCCTGTCCCAACTTCAGCATTCCCATCCTATGGCGCGCGTCGCGCTGCGCCGGGCGTTCCGGCTTTGCGTCGGTTCTTTCCAAACGACATCCCGAACCATGTGCCGTCGGAGCGTGGCGGCGGCGGGTGAACGCCCGAAGCCGCAGGCCATTGGTGGCCGTCATTCTCCGGCTTCCTCGCCTGGGGCGCGCCGGATCCACACCGTCGCAAAGGGTTCGCCCGGTCGAAGTGCGGTCTCGAGGGCGCCTTTCCGGTGGAGGCCCTCGAGGGCAGGCCCGATCGGCAGGCCCGCCTTTGCGGCGATACGCTCGCTGAAGGCCACCCGTTCGACCCATTCGGCCGGCACGTGTTCGAGCACGGTGCGTTCCTCGTCGGTGAAGACGGGCGGCACGTTGAGCGCATCGATCGCCGCCTCGAGGCTGGCGACCGGCATTCCGTCCACGCACCAGACCCGCTCGAAAGGCAGTCCGGCCGCCTGCCGCGCCGCGCCCGCATAGCCCCGGTCGATGCAGGTCAGCCGCGGGATGGCGCTGTGCTGCATCAGCCAGCCGGAGCCGTTCGGCCCATAATTCATGTGGCCGTCGTCACGGAGTTTGCCGGCCTTCACGTCGTCGAGGGTGATCGTCATGCTGCGGCTCCAAGGTCGAGCGCGTTGGAGCGTGCCGTGCGTGCGAGGCCCGACCGTGACATCCGCCTCGGCCTCTTCGGGCGGGATTCCGGGCCAGCGTTCCCGCCGGGCCAGCGCGGTCCCGGTGCACTCTCCAAGCGCCCCATCGCCGGCCAGGATATCCCGGTGCCCTCGGCAGGCAAGTCGCAGGGCAGCTTTACCGCCCCTTCGCCGGGACACAGGCCCTCGCGCGCCGGGCCGATGCGGATGGTTCACGCACGGCTCCCGGTGACTTGACGCTCCGAGCGTCCGCCGGCCAAGCTCTCGCGGCTTCCGAGCAGGCGTCGGGGCAAGCCCCGCCGACGCCGATGTCCCACTCTCGAGAGACGCTTCCAGAATGGTTCTTTCCCGCTTCCGCCGGGCCACCGGCCGCCTCCTCGCCCTCCTCGGCCTCGTCTCCCCGCTCCTCTCCGTCCCGCTCTTGCCGGCCCTCGCCGCCGAGGCGGTCTTCCCGCCCGCCGGCGTGATCGGTCTCGTGCCGCCCGCCGGCATGACGCCCGCCAAGAGCTTCGCCGGTTTCGAGCATCCCTCCGGCGCCTCCATCGTCATCGTCGCGATGCCGGCCGAGGCGTATGGGCAGCTCGCCGAAAAATTCACCCCCGATTCCCTGCGCGCGACGGGCTTCGCCGCCGTGGGAGCGGCCGAGCCGCTGGCCGTCGCCGGCGGCGAGGGGCGGGTCCTGCGCGGCAACCAGTCGGCCAGGGGGATCGCCTATACCAAGTGGGTCGCGGTGGTGCGGGGCGGGGACGGCACCGGCCTCGTCACCGTGCAGGTTCCGGAAGCGGCCCGTGCACAGGTGCCGAACCAGGCGGTGGAAGCCGCGCTCGGCACCATCGCCTTCCGCTCCCCCGGCAGCGTCGCCGACCAGATCGCGGCCATGCCCTATGCGGTGGGGGACCTGGCCGGGTTCCGCCCGGTGCGGACGCTGATGGGAAACACCCTCCTGCTCACCGACGGCCCCAAGGACGTCGATCCCGAAGGCACCCAGCCGCTCGTCATCGTGGCGCCCTCCCTGGGCAAGGCCCCGGTCGCGACCGGCCAGCAGAGCGCCTTCGCCCGCAAGGCGCTGGGCACCATCCGGGAGGTGAAGGACATCGCGGTCACCGACGAGAGCCGCACCAGCGAGGGCGGCGCGGTCCTCATCCGCCTGCGCGCCACCGGCAAGGACGTGCGGTCCGGCCGAAAGGTCGGGGTGACCCAGACGATCCGCTTCGAGGGCAAGAGCTACCTGCGCGTCATCGGTCTCGCCGGCGCGGACCAGCCGGACGCCCTCGCGCGGGCCGAGCGCGTCGCCGCCTCGGTGATTCCGCGCTGAGTGGGCGTGTCCTGGTGAAGGGCAATCCGTCGGCCTTCACGAAGGTGGAGCATGCCATGAACGCCACGATCCGCTGCGTCTGCGCCCTCGCCGCGTTCGTTCCCGTCGCGGCCCCGGCCCAGGATGTCGGAGCGAGCATCCTGCAGGGGCTTCAGCAGCAACAGTTCCAGAACCTCGACGCGACCATCGGCGCCGGATGGTGGAGCCCCTGGCGGGCAAGCCGCCCCTGTCGCGGCCCGCCACGCGCGCCGCCTTCGCCGAACGGGTGAAGCTGCGCGCCGTGCTGCACCATGCCGGCTGGCAGGCCGCCCGGCGCCTCGGGACGGTGCCGGCTTTCGTCGCCGGACTCTCCAAGGACTTCATTCCGCCAGCGACGCTCCGGGACGTCACGCTGACGGAGGACGGGCTGGTCGCGAAGGACCGCCGGAACGGCCCCGCGGC
>NZ_VRVC01000200.1:0-5617 GCF_008040005.1 Methylobacterium sp. WL19 | reverse complement strand
TGGTTCAACCGATTCCGTCGATTGCCCGTCCGCTACGAGCGACGCAGCGACATCTACGAGGCCTTCACGAGCCTCGCGGCCAGCCTCATCACCCTCAACCAGATCAAACGGTTCTGTTAGGCGCTCTAAAGGACCGCCTCGATCAACCCGAGGCTCTTGGCTTCCTCGGCCTCGATATACCAATTGTACGGGGCTTTCTCGATGACCTCCTCCAAGGAGACCTGCGAGCCGGTGACGAGGTTGGCGAAGCCCTCGTTCTGAATCTCGATGGAGGTCTCGATCTCGTGCAATGTCGCCTTGAGGGTGGCGATGCAGGTGGTGAGGGGACCGTGGATCTCCAAGGTCTTGGCCATCTTGCGCTCGTGGATCATCAGTCGCGTACCGCGCGTGAGATAGCGGTTCGGACGCGCGAAGAAACTCATGAGCGTCGTGCCAGCCGAGTAGATCGCCGCCTTGCCAAGGAAGACGAAACGGCGATGCGGCGTCACCTCGCTGGCAAAGCGAATGTCTTCGCCCATCATCCGGGCCACTTCCGGGTCGCCGCCGAGGGTGGTGAGTTCGACCACCACGAGGTCCAGCCCGGAGGCGGCGTCGAGTTGGCGCCGGAAAGCCTTGTACATGTCGTGATCGACCGGTCCCGACAGCAGAATGGCGGGGCCCTTGAAGTCCGGGGCGGAAAGCAGCGTGTTGTCCATCATCGATCCTCTGCCGAAAGGCACATCGGGACGCATCCCCGCATGCCTCGTGCCGGATCGAGAAGCCTCACCCGCGCATGTGGTTGCCGGGTGTGGGAAAAAATCCGCCTGGCGGCATCCGGCATCCGGCATCCGACAGACAAAGGGCCGCCGATCTGGACTTTTCGGCCCACCGCCTCTATATCGATCCTGCGTTTGATGACCGGTTCGTAATAACGTTTCAGGACCCGGAGGGCAGTACTCCGGCGCCTCCACCAAAAACGCATCGTGATGCGTTTCTGATGGGGGCGAAATAGGATCGACTGGGCGGTAAAGGGATCGCGAGAGCGTCGGTAAGGACTCGACCGGTTTGGCGCAGGCAACCCCTGTTCCAAGTATTTGGCCAAAACTCTAAATGCCAACGATAACGTTGTCATGGATGCCCGCCTCGCGGCGTAAGCATCTTGCGGTAGGGTAACCGTCGAAACAGAACCCGGGGCTTCGGCTCCGGGACCCACCTTTCTCATCATAGTTGATGTTATTTTGTCAGCCGCGGCACTGCCGTTTTCGGCTGCTTTTTCGCCTTTATACTCACACGAGCCTGGGATGCGGGTTCTTCGCGCCCGCTTGGCGGTATTTCACCCCTCCCTTCCGCCACTCAATGACGGCCGCGCTGTGCGTGTGCGCACATATACCATTTGGAATTCTTCCAAGGTGTTGCTGCACGGTCCGCCTGCGCTACTTCGTGGCACCAGGGAAAGTTCTGCACCGTCGAGCGTTTGTCGGGGGCTGGTCGAAGCCTCGCGCAAACGTCCGCGACACGACCTAACGGAATTACACGTCTCATGGATCAGGTTCGGAGAACGCCATGTATGGCTCTGAAGACCTCGAACTCAACCGGCGCCATCTGATGGCGGGCGCCTCTGCCTGTGCCGTCGTCACAGCCTGTCCCTCCGCTTCCTGGGCGGCCACCGAGAGCACGTCAGACTCGGTGACATCCAAAGTGTCGCTCACGGTGAACGGGACGTCACATGAGATCGACATCGATACGCGCACCACTCTCCTCGACGCCGTGCGGGAGCACCTTCACCTGACCGGTGCCAAAAAGGGCTGCGACCACGGCCAGTGTGGGGCCTGCACGATGATCGTCGATGGAAGACGCATCAATTCCTGCCTGACCCTCGCGGTCATGCACCAGGGCGATGCCATCACCACCATTGAAGGCTTGGGCAAGCCAGGCAACCTGCATCCGATGCAGGCCGCTTTCGTCAAGCATGACGGCTATCAATGCGGATTTTGTACGCCGGGTCAGATCTGCTCCGGTGTCGCGGTTCTCGAAGAGATCAAGGCCGGCATCCCAAGCCACGTCACGGCCGATCTCAACGCGACCTCCGCGATTACCGCGGACGAGATCCGCGAGCGCATGAGCGGCAACATCTGCCGCTGCGGCGCTTATTCCAACATCGTGGACGCCATGACTGAAGTCGCTGGGAGGCAGGCATGAAGTCCTTCACTTACGAACGCGCTTCCTCGCCTGCGGAGGCCGCTGCGTCCGTCTTACGCGTACCCGGCGCAAAGTTCATCGCCGGCGGCACCAATCTTCTCGATCTGATGAAGCTGCAGGTGGAGACGCCGACCCATCTCGTCGACGTCAACGGCCTTGATCTCGATACGATCGAGCCGACGGAGGAGGGCGGTCTGCGGATCGGCGCCCTGGTGCGCAACACCGATCTTGCGGCCGATCTGCGGGTTCGGCGCGGCTACGGAGTCCTGAGCCGGGCCCTTCTGTCCGGGGCATCCGGCCAGTTGCGCAACAAGGCGACGACGGCGGGCAATCTCCTCCAGCGCACGCGCTGCCCCTATTTTTACGATACCGCTCAACCCTGCAACAAGCGACAGCCTGGAAGCGGCTGTTCGGCCATCGGCGGCATCAGTCGCCAACTCGCGGTGGTGGGGGCCAGCGAAGCCTGCATCGCCACGCATCCGGGCGACATGGCCGTGGCCATGCGGGTTCTCGACGCGAACGTGGAGACCGTGAACGACAAGGGTGACACGCGGACCATCCCCATCGCGGAGTTTCATCGCCTGCCTGGTGACACGCCCGAGATCGAGACGAACTTGCGGCCGGGCGAACTGATCACGGCGGTGACTCTGCCGAAGCCGGTCTCGGGCATGCATGTATACCGCAAGGTCCGGGACAGAGCCTCGTATGCCTTCGCGTTGATCTCCATCGCGGGGATCGTCCAGCGCGATGGGACCGGACGCATCGCCGTCGGTGGCGTCGCCCCGAAGCCGTGGCGCGACGAGGCCGCTGAGGCCGAGTTGCCGAAAGGCGCCAAGGCCGCGACGGAGCGTTTGTTCGCGGGAGCGAAGCCGACCCACGACAACGCCTACAAGCTCAAGCTCACCGAGCGCGCGCTCGGTGCCGTCCTGTCCGAAGCGAGGGCCTGAACCATGAAGTTCGACACTCCCGCTGGCCGCAACCCCATCGATCAGCTGAAAGTGGTGGGCAAGGCCACGGACCGGATCGACGGTCCCTTCAAGACCACCGGCACTGCGAACTACGCTTACGACTGGCACGATCCGCAATCGAAGGCGGTCTACGGCTTCGTCGTGGGCGCGACCATCGCTAAGGGGCGGATCGAGGCAATGGGTCTCGACGAGGCCAGGGCCGCACGCGGCGTGCTCGCCATCGTCACTGCAGAGAATGCCGGCCCCCTCGACAAGGGTAAGCTCAACGCCGCCAAGCTTCTCGGCGGCCCCGAGATCGAGCATTATCACCAGGCGGTCGCCTTGGTCGTGGCGGAGACATTCGAGCAGGCCCGTTCAGCGGCGGCCCTCATCCGTATCGATTATGCCGAATCCAAAGGCGCGTTCGATCTCGCGGCAGCGAAGGATACGGGCAAGCCCGAGAAACTCGCCGGTGCCCCGTCCGACACCTCCATCGGTGATTTCGCCGGGGCCTTCGCCTCTGCCCCGGTTCAACTCGACGCCACCTACAGCACGCCCGATCAAGCTCATGCGATGATGGAGCCGCATGCGTCCATCGCGTCCTGGGATGGCGATGCAGTGACCGTCTGGACCTCGAACCAGATGATCGCCTGGGGTACACGGGATCTGGCCCTGACCCTCGGCATCCCGAAGGAGAAGGTGCGCCTCGTCTCGCCCTTCGTCGGCGGCGGGTTTGGCGGAAAGCTGTTCCTGCGGGCGGAAGCGGTATTGGCCGCCCTGGGCGCTCGCGCCGCAAAGCGGCCGGTGAAGGTGGCGCTGACCCGTCCGCTCAGCTTCAACAACACCGTGCATCGGCCCGCCACGATCCAGCGCATCCGCCTCGGCGCGACGCCGGACGGCACGATCACGGCCATCGGCCATGAGAGCTGGTCCGGCAATCTGCCCGGCGGCAAGCCGGAGGCGGCGGTGCAACAGACGCGCCTGCTCTATGCGGGCGCCAACCGCATGACCCAAACCCGGCTCGCCATGCTCGACCTGCCCGAGGGCAACTCTATGCGCGCGCCCGGCGAAGCGCCCGGCTTGATGGTCCTCGAGATCGCCATGGACGAGATGGCGGAGAAACTCGGTCTCGATCCGGTCGAGTTCCGCATCCGCAACGACACCCAGGTCGATCCCGAGAAGCCAGAGCGCCGGTTCTCCCAGCGCAGCCTGATCGAATGCCTCCGCCTGGGCGCGGCGCGCTTCGAATGGGACAAGCGGGTCGTCAAGCCCGGTCAGGTCCGTGACGGGCGCTGGCTCGTCGGAATGGGTGTCGCCGCGGCGTTCCGCAACAATATGAACGTCAAATCGGGGGCGCGCGTCCGTCTAGATAGCCAGGGCGTGGTGACGGTCGAGACCGACATGACCGATATCGGTACTGGCAGCTACACGATCATCGGCCAGACGGCTGCCGAGATGATGGGCTTGAGCCTCGACAGGGTCGTGGTGCGGCTCGGCGATTCTGCCTTCCCCGTCTCGTCGGGATCCGGTGGCCAATTCGGCGCGAACTCCTCGACGTCGGGGGTCTACGCCGCTTGCGTCAAGCTCCGCGAGGCGGTGGCGAGATCGCTCGGGTTCAACTCGGACGATGCCGTGTTCGAGGATGGGCGTGTCCGCTCGGGCAACCGCTCCGTTCCGCTCGCCGAGGCCGCGAAGGCGGGCGACATCGTCGCCGAGGACACGATCGAGTTCGGCGGCGATCTCTCGAAGACGTACCAGCAATCGACCTTTGGGGCGCATTTCGTCGAGGTCGGCGTCGATGTGAGCACGGCGGAGATCAGGGTGAGGCGGATGCTGGCGGTCTGTGCGGCCGGACGCATCCTTAATCCAAAGTCTGCCCGCAGCCAGGTCATCGGAGGCATGACCATGGGGGTAGGTGCCGCGCTGATGGAGGAGTTGGCTGTCGACACAAGGCGCGGTTTCTTCGTCAATCACGACCTTGCCGGATACGAAGTCCCGGTCCATGCCGACATCCCGCATCAGGAGGTAATCTTCCTCGACGAGACCGACCCGATCTCCTCGCCGATGAAGGCCAAGGGCGTTGGGGAACTCGGTATCTGCGGCGTCAGCGCGGCGGTGGCCAACGCGGTCTACAACGCCACCGGCATACGGGTGCGCGATTACCCGCTCACCCTCGACAAACTTCTTGACCGTATGCCTGACGCCGCCTGAGACCAGTGATGTCTGCCGAGGGCGCGTGTCGTTCGCGCCTTCGGCCTCCGTTGCGTCATCGGGATTGTATTGGCCGAGCCACCCCGGTGTTGCGCCGCTCTACGTCGGACGGGCTTTTGCCCGCGGTTTATCTCGAAGCGGCGAGCGGGTGCGGGGTTCACGAAGCGCGAAATCCTTGTTTGCCGGCAATGAGTTATGTTGTGGCGTCATGTGTTTGTCGCGAAAATCGATCAGCTTTGCGATTTTGGCATTGACGGTTCGATGAAGGGCCTCTAGAAGCC
>NZ_VRVC01000001.1:0-143972 GCF_008040005.1 Methylobacterium sp. WL19 | reverse complement strand
GCGCTCACCGTTGGGGCTCGACGGCGCGGCCTTCGTGTCCCCGGCCTCCACCGGCGCGGCGCGGATCTCGGAGGGGCGGATCTCGACGGGGGGCACCACGGCCACCCGCGAGGGCTGCGAATGGGAGACGATGGCGGAGATGCGGGCGATCACGGTCTCGCCGGCCTGGACGTGGGCGGACAGGTCGGCGGCGTAGCGCTCCGCCGTGCCGAGGCGGTCGGCCAGGGTCCGGTCGCACTCGTCGAGGGTGGCGCGCAGGCCGATGATCGCCCGCTCGGCGGTGGAGCTCGCCACCACGAGATCGCCGATGGTCTGGCGCAGGGCCGCCTCGTCGGCCTTCATCCGGGTGATGCGCCGGCTGAGGCGCACGGACGAGACGATGCTGGCCACGAGGAGGATGGCGACGAGGACGTCGGCGGCGAGAGTGACGAGGAGGCTCATGCGCGGGTCACCCGTCGTTGCGGTTGTTCATGGAGGCCTCGAAGGCCTGGAACGTGGTGCGCGAGCGCCGGAGCGGCCGCGTGAGTTGCACCGAGATGTTGTCGTCGACACGGCCGATGCGCCCCTGCGTCAGGGCCCAGTCGCCGCAGCGGACGTTGACGAGGTCGGTGGGCTTGGTGTCGAACATCAGCGTGTCGCCGACCTTCAGGGACAGCACCTTCTTCAGAGGCAGCATCATCTCGTGGAGGACCGCCTCCATGGTGGCGTCGGCCTGCCAGATCTCGGTGGCGAGGTGGCTTTCCCAGGTGTGGTCGCGGCCGAGCTTCTCGCCCATGAAGCTCTGCATGAGCAGTTCACGGATCGGCTCGATGGTGGCGTAGGGAAACAGGATCTGGAGCTGGCCGCCGCGGCCGTCCATGTCGAGCTTCAGGGTGATCAGGATGGCGGCGTTGGCCGGCCGGGTGATCGTGGCGAAGCGCGGGTTGGTCTCGATCCGGTCGATGCCGAAGCGCACCGGGGAGAGCGGCTGGAACGAGAGTTCGAGATCGCTGAGGATGATCTCCACGAGGCGCCGCACCAGCTGCATCTCGATGGTCGTGAACGGACGCCCGTCGAGCCGGGTCGCCGAGCCGCCGCGCTTGCCGCCGAGCAGCAGGTCGAGGGTGGAGTAGGCGAGGTTCGATTCCACCGTGACGAGGCCGGAATTCTCCCAGGCATCGGCCCGGAACACCCCGAGCAGGGTCGGCAGCGGAATGGCATTGAGATAATCGCCGAAGCGGACCGAGGTGATGTTGTCGAGGGTGACCTCGACGTTGTCCTGGAAGAAGTTGCGCAGGCTCGTCGACAACAACCGGATCATCCGGTCGAAGACGATTTCCAGCATCGGCAGGCGTTCGTACTGGACGACGCCCGAATCCACGATGGCGCGGACACCGCCGGCACCCGAGGCCGACAATTCGCGCAAGGAGAAGCCGAGGACGCCGTCGATCTCGTCCTGGTTGAGGATGCGGTCGTTGCCGGCGAGTTCGGGGAGATTGTCGGTCTCCCCGTCCTCGATCATCGTCGCCCATTCGGCGGCGACGTCGCTCGCATGCGTGCTCGTGCCCTGCTCGGCCAGCGCCGCGCCCCACTCGTCGGCCAGCGAGGTCTCGCCGCCTTCGGCGTTCTGCGCGATCAGGGCGGCTGCCCAATCGTCCTCTTCGACCTCGTCTTCGGGACCTGCCATGACCGTCTCGACACCGATGGGGGTTACTGGACGATCACGTCCTTGAAGAGCACGGCCTCGGCCCGTGCCGGATGGATCGCGACGTTGACCCGGCGGAGCAGTTCCTCGCGGAGCCGGTACAATCCGGCCGAGCCGGCGAGGTCGCTCGGGCGCAACTCGCGCATGTAGACCTGGAAGGTGTCCTCGATGCGCGGCATCAGCGGCTTCACCTCGCCCTCCACCTTGGCGTCCTTGAGTTCGAGGGAGACCTTCACCTTGGCCGTGCGCGGCTTGTCCTGGCCGGGCTCGTTGGCGAGGTTGACCACCATCTCGCGCACTTCGAGGAAGACCAGGGGCTTCTTCACCTCCACGGCGGCGTGATCGTCGCCGCCCTTCTTCTTCATCATGAAGAACCCGCCGCCGCCGGCCAGCACCAGCACCGCCGCGCCGATCATGATGATCTTCTTCTTCCCGCCTTTAGGGGCTTCGCCTCCGGCGTCCTCCCCGTCCGCGGCGGGGGCCGTCTTGGGCTTCTTGGCCATGGATCGCCCCCATCGAATCTTGTCCCAGGGTGCGACCGGCGCTGAGCCCCCGCGACCCCGTGGAGGGATGTATCCAAGGTTACGGTTAACGTCTCGTTAAGGCGGCAAAACCTGCCGGGTGGTTCTTGCCGCGGGGATGCGGCGGGAGGACGGTGCGACCGGCCTCTCTTCGCCACAACATATTGGTTTCACTAATCTTTTCAGATTTTTTGGAGATGGCACGGGCCGTGCGGGTAACCTTAACGTCGCCGCAGCCCAAGGCTTATTCGATCCATGCAGAACGCGCTGTTTGTCGGAGTCTCCAGTCAGGTCGCCCTGCAGCGTGAGCTCGACGTGATCGCCAACAACATGGCGAACGTCTCCACCACGGGCTTCAAGGGCCGAAGCTCGCGGTTCCAGGAATACCTGATGCCGGTGGCGAGCGCCGACTCGTTCCATCGGCCCGACCGGCGCGTTTCCTACGTCATCGACCAGGGCACGGCCCTCGACCTCGCCCAGGGACCGATCGAGCAGACCGGCAATCCGCTCCACGTCGCGGTGCGCGGCGAGGCCTTCCTCGTGGTCCGCACCCCGAACGGCGACCGCTACACCCGCAACGGCGCGTTCGAGACCGACCCCCAGGGCAATCTCGTCACCAGCGACGGCTACGCCGTGCAGGGCGAGGGCGGCCCGATCCAGATCAACGCCCAGGAGACCGGCCTCTCCATCGGGCCGGACGGCACGGTCTCCACCAATCTCGGCATCCGCGGACGCGTGCGGATGGTGACCTTCGCCAACCCGCAGGCGCTCACCAACGAGGGCGCCAACCTCTACGGGTCGGCGGCGGCTCCGGTGGCCGCCGGCATCAACGGCCGCCTCGAATCGGGTGCCCTCGAACGCTCCAACGTCAAGCCGGTCATCGAGATGACCCGGCTGATGGACGTGAACCGCACCTACACCATGGTCTCGGGCGTGATCTCGCGCCTGGACGAGTTGCGGGGCACGGCGATCCGCCGCCTCGCCGACGTCGCGTAAGGAACCCAGGCGATGCGCGCCCTCTACGCAGCCGCCACGGGCATGGCGGCCCAGGAACTCAACGTCCAGGTCATCTCGAACAACATCGCGAACCTGCGCACCACCGGCTACAAGCGGCAGACGGCCCATTTCCAGGACCTGCTCTACCAGAACCTGCGCCGGGCCGGCTCGTCCACCTCGGACCAGAACACGCAGCTTCCCGCCGGCCTCGCCCTCGGGTCGGGCGTGAAGACGACCTCCACCGCGCGGACGATGTCGCAGGGGCCGCTCGCCTCGACGGAGAAGGAATACGACGTCGCCATCCGCGGCGAGGGCCTGTTCCGGGTGACCATGCCCGACGGCCGCACCGCCTATAGCCGCGACGGCTCGTTCGACCTCTCGGCCCAGGGCCAGCTCGTCACCCGCGACGGCTACCTCGTGGATCCGGGCATCACGGTGCCCAACAACGCCACCAGCGTCACGATCAGCGCGCAGGGCTCGATCCAGGCGACGGTGCCGGGGCAGACCGCGCCGCAGAATCTCGGCCAGTTCCAGCTCGCCCGCTTCGTGAACAAGGTCGGCCTCGAATCCATCGGCGACAACCTGTTCGTCGAGACCGCCGCCTCCGGCCCCGCCATCAACGGCCTGCCGGGCTCGGAGGGCTTCGGCAACCTGCAGCAGAGCTATCTCGAAGAGGCGAACGTCAACGCCGTCACCGAGATCTCGTCGCTGATCGCGGCGCAGCGTGCCTACGAGATGAATTCGAAGGTCGTCACGGCGGCCGACCAGATGCTCTCCACGACCTCGCAGATGTTCCGCGCCTGACGGTTCGTCCGGCCTGACGTTCCCGCTTCGCCTCTCCGTTTCAGCCCGCCTCCGAAAGCGTCGCGCCATGTTCGCCCTGAGACAGATCCCCACCGCCCAGCCGCGCCGCGTCGGCACGCTCACGCCCGGCATCGTCGTGCGCACGTTCCTCGCGCTCGCGGCCCTCGGCTTCATGACGGTCCAGGTTCTCGCCGAGGAGCCCGGCCAGCGGCTGCGCCTGCGCGGCGACGTCACCGCGCGCGGCGATATCCTGACGCTGGGCGATCTGGTGGAAGGGGCGCCGGCGGATCTGGCGCGGCGCCCGCTGTTCCGCGCCCCGGCGCTAGGCGCGTCGGGGACGATCCAGGCCCGCCGCATCGCCGATGCGGTGGCCCCCCTCGGCCTCGGCGAGATCGAGACCGGCGGCCGGAACCAGGTCTCGGTGCAGCGTGCCGCCCGGCGTGTCGGCCCCACGGAGATCGAGGCGGCCATCAAGCGCGTGCTGGAGACGGCCTACGGCCTCGACCCACGCAACCTCGCCCTCCGCCTCGACGGCGAGAACACCGTCCTGCTGGCGCCCCTCGACCTCGACGGGCAGGCGGCGGCCCTCGACGTCACCTACGATCCGCGCCTGAAGCGGGTCGCCGCCCTCATCACCCTGGGCGAGCGCCAGGCCTCCCTGCGCGTCGCCGGGTTGGTGCAGGAAATCCGCGAGGTCCAGATCCTCTCCCGCACGCTCAACCGCGGCGACACCGTGACGGCCGGCGACGTCGCCGTCGAGCGCCGCCCCCGCGAGGCGACGCCCCCGGATGCCCAGGCCGGGTCGGTGGTCGCCGTCGGTCAGATCGCCCAGCGCAGCCTGAGCGCCGGCTCCATCCTCCGCTCCGGTGACATCGCTCCGGCGGATCTCGTCCAGCGCGGCGAGGCCGTGACCATCGTGTTCGATTCGCCCGGCCTCAACCTCTCCCTGCGCGGACAGGCCAACGAGAACGGACGTCTGGGCGCGGCGATCACCGTCACCAATCCCGTTTCCAAGAAGACCCTCGCCGCCACCGTGATCGGCCCCGGCCGCGTCTCGGTCAGCTCCTCCGCCAGCATCGGCCGCCAGGCCAGTGCGGCGTTCGACGCCGGCCGCTGACACCGCCCCGATCCTCACGAGAAAAGCTGGCTCCCATGACCAATCGCTCCATGACCGTCCGTTCCATGCCCCTCATCAAGACGCCGCTCTCCCTCGCGGCGATCCTGCTGGCCTGCTCGGCCCTGGGCGCCTGCAACACGGTGGACCGGCTGTCGCAGGTCGGCGCCACCCCGGCGCTCTCCTCCATCGAGGATCCGACCTCGCAGCCGGGCTACCGCCCGGTGCGCCTGCCCATGCCGGACGTGCAGCCCGTCTCCTACGCACCCAATTCGCTGTGGCGGACGGGATCGCGCGCCTTCTTCAAGGATCAGCGCGCCGCCCGGATCGGCGACCTCGTGACGATCAAGGTCAACGTCACCGACAGGGCCAACCTGAACAACGAGACGAAGCGCTCCCGCTCCAACGCGGAAGGCATGGGGCTCCCCAACGCGTTCGGCCTGGAGAGCAGCGCCGCCGTGGCCGCCGCCGGGATCAGCCCGGACAAGCTCCTCGCCGGGACGTCGACCTCGTCGAGCGATGGTTCGGGCTCGGTCCAGCGCAACGAGACGGTGACGACCAACATCGCCGCCATCGTCAATCAGGTCCTGCCCAACGGGAACCTCGTGGTGGAGGGCAAGCAGGAAATCCGCATCAACTTCGAGGTGCGCGAACTCATCGTCGCCGGCGTGGTGCGGCCGGAGGATATCGAATCCGACAACACGATCGATTCCTCCAAGATCGCCCAGGCCCGCATCGCCTATGGCGGCCGCGGCCAGATCACCGACGTGCAGCAGCCCCGCTACGGCCAGCAGCTCGTCGACATCCTGCTGCCGTTCTGAGGCTGAGCCAGTTCGCCCGGACGGTCTTGGGTTCTGCGTCGTGGAACCTGCACATGTCGGGCTACGATAGTCACATATCTCGCGGGCAGCACGGGTCCCCTCTCTTGGAATGAGAGGAAGCGCGCCACGCCTCAGGTCGAACCGTCTTGGATAGAGGAACGGCCGTCGAAGAGAGGCGTGGACCCGGTGCCTTCCGAGCTAGGGAACGCGCGCGGCCCGCAAGATCGACGACGGTGCGTGAATAAATCCCGTCGACCAGCCCAGAGGGACCGTCCCGGTCAATGCTCGGTACCGGGCCGGTTGGGGCGCGGTGCGGTTCCGTGATTGTCGACGAAGGCCGAGCGTTCGGGGTCGTTCTTCAGCTTGGCGACGCGGGCGCGCTGCCACAACGCCACCCCGACGACGAGCGCGAAGGTTGCGAGGGCAAGCACGAGGATCAGAACTTCATTGTCCATGTCGGGATCCTTGATCGACGCGACGTCGTATCAGTAATCGTGACAACAGGACGAAGGTTCCGGGCGAGCAATTATCGTTTAAGGCCAAGCTTCTGTTGAATGCTCGGCGAGGTATTCAGGATCTAGAACTTCAGGGGCGACCGCCGAAACCTGTCACGACCACCGGCGGTCGCGACAGGTCCGTTCGATGGGCCACACCATCGACGCTACTCGTCGCGATAGACGCGCTCGCGCCGCTCGTGGCGCTCCTGCGCCTCCAGCGACAAGGTTGCGATGGGACGGGCGTCGAGGCGCTTCAGTGAGATCGGCTCGCCGGTCTCCTCGCAATATCCGTAGCTCCTGTCCTCGATCCGGGCCAATGCCGCGTCGATCTTGCCGGTGAGCTTGCGCTGGCGGTCGCGGGCCCGCAACTCGATGGCCCGGTCGGTCTCCGACGAGGCCCGGTCGGCCAGATCCGGATGATTCTCGTTTTCGGTCTGAAGTGCCACGAGCGTATCCTGCGCTTCGCGCAGAATGTCGGCTTTCCATCCCACCAGCTTACGGCGGAAATACTCACGTTGCCGCTCGTTCATGAACGGCTCGTCCTCGGACGGCACGTAACCGTCGTCGATCTTGACTGTCGCCATCCTCGCCCCTTCGCAAGTCCGTCACAGCCGGTACGCGGCGATGTTTCGCGTGCCTATACTTGAGGGCGCCCGACACTACAACGCACCCGTTGGTCCTACCCCCCTCGGATTCGGTGTTGCGTGCCCCCTGCGACAAACACGCAACGGGTGCATCCGCCAGGCGACACCCCGAGACGAACGCGCCGCGCTTGGCGTTCGGGCGGAAACCAGGCCGGATGGCGGTGCGAAGCCCCGTCGCATGGCGGTCGAAAACCCGTCGGATGGCGGTGGCCCGCCCCCTTCGCGAATACCATCGGACGATTGGGAGAGGCCGGTTTGCGGCCGGTGCGCCGTAACCTATAGGGTCGTTTCACGTCGGTCCCCGGACCGGCCGCGTGATCTCGCCCGCCGCGCGAAACCGAGGCCCTGAGAGTGCCGGAAAGCCGAACCTTGCCGAAGCCCATCGCCGGACATTCGGACATCTTCGTCGGCTCGAGCGAGATGGCGGCCCTGATGCGGGCCAAGGACTGGTCCCAGACCCCCCTTGGGCCGCCGGAACGCTGGCCCGAGGCGCTGAAGGTCGCCCTGCGCATCCTCCTGACCTCGCGGTTCGAGATGTGGCTCGGCTGGGGGCCGGAGATCGCGTTCTTCTACAACGACGCCTATCGCCCGACGCTCGGCCTCAAGCACCCGGAATCCCTCGCGAAACCCACCAAGATCCTCTGGGCCGAGATCTGGGACGACATCGAGGCGCGCATCCGCAGCGTCTACGAGGACGGCGAGGCGACCTGGGATCGCGGGCTGCTGCTGCTCCTTGAGCGCAACGGCTATCCCGAGGAAACCTATCACACTTTTTCCTACAGCCCGGTCCTCGCCGACGACGGAACGGTGGGTGGCCTGTTCTGCGCGGTCAGCGAAGAGACGAACCGCGTCATCAGCGAACGGCGCCTCGGAATCCTGCGTCTCCTCGGCGAGAGTCTCGCTCGGGCGGAAAGCCGCTCCGACGTCCTGCGGGCGGTGGAGGCCAGCCTCGGCGAGGCCCGTCGCGATCTGCCCTTCAGTGCCATCCATCTCTACGACGGGGGCAGCCTCGCCCGTCTCGCCGCCGCCACCGGGATGTCGGCGGACCATGCCGCCCTGCCGGAGGTCATCGATCCCGCCGGCCCCCTCGTGGGCTTGCTCGACGGCACGGGACACGAGACGATCGTCGATCTCGATCCTTCCCAGAACTGGCCGACCGGCGACTGGTCGAGGCCACCCGCGCAGGCGGTGAGCCTGCCCCTGGTCGGACAGGGTGGAAGCGCGCCGCTGGGCATCGTCACGGTGGGGCTGAACCCGCACCGGCCCATCGATGCCGATTACCTGAGCTTTCTCAAACTCTTGGCCGGACAGATCTCGTCGAGCCTCGCCAGCGTCTCGGCCTATGAGGCCGAGCGCGAGCGCAACGCTGTCCTCGCCGAAGCCGTTCGCATGCGTCAGGAGGCGGCCGAAGCCCTGAGGCAGGCCAACGAGGCCCTCCTCTCGGAAGTCCGGCAGAGGACGGCGGAGCGCGACCGCATGCGCACCCTGTTCCAGGACGCACCCGGCTTCATGTGCGTCCTGAGCGGACTCTCGCACGTGTTCGAGTACACCAACGAGGCCTATCTCCAGCTCGTCGGGCATCGCGACATCATCGGGATCGGCGTCCGCGAGGCGTTGCCGGAGGTCGAGGGACAAGGCTTCTTCGAGCTTCTCGACGAGGTCTACGCGACGGGCAGGCCCTTCATCGGCCGGAACATGCCGGTGACGATCCAGGCCGGACAAGATGGCGGCCTCGAACAGCGCATCCTCAACCTCGTCTATCAGCCGATCACGGAGGCCGACGGCAGCGTCACCGGCATCTTCGCCGAGGGGCACGACGTCACCGACCGCGCGCTCGCCGAAGATGCGCTGAGACGCCTGAACGAGACGCTGGAACAGCAGGTCCAGGCCCGGACCCAGGAAGTCCAGGAGCGGACCCAGGAGCGCGATCGGGCCTGGCGCCTGTCGCAGGATCTGCTGATGGTCACGGAAGCGGACAGCCGGATCGCGGCGATCAACACCGCCTGGACGACCCTTCTCGGCTGGACATCCGACGATCTCGCCGGCCGGTCCTTTGCGGATCTCGCCCATCCCGACGACCGCGACGCCGTCTGCGCGACCTTCTCGGCCATCGTCGCCGAACCGCTCACCGACCCCTTCGAGTTCCGGCTGCGCCACGCCGACGGCAGCTACCGCTGGTTCGCCTGGACGGGCGCGTTCGAGGACGGACGGGTCTATGCCAGCGGCCGCAACACCACGGCCGAGCGCGAGCAGGCGGCCGCCCTCGCACTCGCCGAGGACGCCTTGCGTCAGGCCCAGAAGATGGAGGCCGTGGGCCAGCTCACCGGCGGGATCGCCCACGATTTCAACAACTTGCTCACCGGGATCGTCGGCTCCCTCGACCTGATGCAGACCCGCCTGTCGCAGGGCCGGATGGACAATATCGAACGCTACGCCAAGGCGGCGATGTCCTCCGCCAACCGGGCCGCCGCGCTGACCCACCGGCTCCTCGCCTTCGCCAGGCGCCAGCCGCTCGATCCGAAGCTGGTCGACGCCAACGCCCTGATCGCATCCCTCGAAGACCTTCTGCGCCGGACGATCGGCGAGACGATCTCCCTCGACATCGTCATGGGGGAGGGGCTGTGGGCGACCCTGTGCGATCCCCACCAGCTCGAGAACGCGATCCTCAACCTCGCCATCAATGCCCGCGATGCCATGCCGGATGGCGGCCGTCTGCGCATCGAAACCAGCAATTCCGAACTCGACCGCGCCTATGCCCGACTGCATCCGGGGGTGGAGCCGGGCGCGTATGTCCGCATCGTCGTATCGGATACCGGCACCGGCATGCCGGCCGACGTCATCGCCCGGGCCTTCGACCCGTTCTTCACCACGAAGCCCCTGGGGCAGGGGACCGGCCTCGGCCTGTCGATGATCTACGGCTTCGCCCGGCAGTCGGACGGCCATGCCAAGATCGACTCGCAGGTCGGGCACGGTACGGCGGTGAAGCTCTACCTGCCCCGCTCCGTCGAAGCGGTCCCGGAGCCAGGCACGGCGGACACCATCACGGAGGCGGCCCGTCTCGGTGCGGGGGAGACGGTCCTCGTGGTCGAAGACGAGGGGGTGGTGCGCGACCTCATCGTCGATGTGCTGGAAGACCTTGGCTACCGCGCGATCTCGGCCCCGGACGGCCTGTCCGGCCTGAAGATCCTGCTCACCCAGGAGCGTGTGGACCTGCTCGTAACCGATGTCGGCCTTCCCGGCCTCAACGGTCGCCAGCTGGCCGATCAGGCCCGCGAAACCCGCCCCAATCTGAAGGTGCTGTTCATTACCGGCTATGCCGAGAACGCCATCTTCGGCAACGGCCAGCTCGATCCGGGCATGCAGATGATCACCAAGCCGTTTCCGGTGGAGATCCTGGCCGGGCGCATCCGCGAGATGATGGAAACCTGAAGCGCCAGAAGGCTTTCGCTTCTGACGGCAGGCCCCGTCAGGTGGCTTGAGCGGCCGAGAGCTTGGCGAGTTCCACCGCTGCGCGCAGCTCGATATCGGCGATGAGCCCGTCGAGGCGCGGATCGCCGCTGGACCCGGCACGCTCCGAGAGTCGGCTCGCGATGGCTTGGAGTTCACGCGTCGAAACCCTTCCCATCACCAGGGAAGCCTTCAGCCGGTCGAGACCGTCGAGCAGGTCGTGGCCACGCTTGGCGAAGCGACGGCGGCGCTCGCCGGGCTGCTCGCCCTGACCCTGCAGGGTCAGGATCGCGTCGAGCCCCGCCAGGGAGGTGGTGGGTGCGGTGGTGGCCGAAGAGGTGGTGGCGGCTGCGTCACCGCCAAGCAGGAAGGAAGAGGACGCATCCGTCTTACGCAGGGCGGGCGAGGCAGAGGCCGAGGCGTGGGAGACGAGGCGGTTATCGACGCGCATGAGCCGTCTCCGAAAATCAGGGCGTCGCTTCGCGCATCGGCACGACGATCGTTTCGCCCAGCAGAATCCGCCCTCGATGGTTAACCATCCGTAAACGACCGGGCAGAAGCTGCCGGGTCGGCAGGGAAAGCGGTTCTCAACCCGAGTACGGGAAACGCCAGCTCGAAAAATAAGCGTTTTTTGTCAGATGCTTGACCGACATGGCCGGTTGGCATGGTCCTGGCAGACCATCCGGCATGTCCAACGTCCACGACATGCCCCGCCGACCAGCAAAGCGCATCATGCCAATCGCGACCGCCCGGACCTTCCAATCGGCACTCCTCACCTGCGGCGCGGCGCTGCTGGCGCTGGTCTTCGGCTTGAGCGGCCAGGCTTTCGCCCTGTCCCGGGTGAAGGATCTCGCGAGCATCGAAGGCGTGCGGCAGAACCAGCTGGTGGGCTACGGTATCGTCGTCGGCCTCAACGGCACCGGCGATACCCTCAACAACATCCCCTTCACCCGGCAGTCCCTCCAGGCGATGCTCGAGCGGCTCGGGGTCAACACGAGGGGGGCCACCATGCGCACCCAGAACCTCGCGGCCGTGATGGTGACGGCGAGCCTGCCGCCCTTCGCCACACAGGGAAACCGGATCGACATCACGGTCTCGTCCCTGGGCGACGCCAAATCCCTCCAGGGCGGCACCCTGCTGGTGACGCCGCTCCTCGGCGCCGATGGCGAGGTCTACGCCCTGGCCCAGGGATCGGTCGCCATTGCGGGCTTCTCGGCCGAGGGCGATGCCGCCAAGATCACGCGCGGGGTGCCCACCAACGGGCGCGTGCCCAACGGAGCGATGATCGAGCGGGAGACGGCGTTCAAGATGAACGACATGCGCTCCCTGCGCCTGTCCCTGCGCAACCCGGACTTCACCACCTCGAAGCGGATCGCCGCCGCGATCAACGACTTCATGGGCGCCGACACCGCCGAACCCACCGACCCGGCCACCGTCACCCTGCAGATCCCGGCGAAGTACAACGGCAACATGATCCGCCTCGTCACCGAGATCGAGCAGCTGAAGATCGAGCCCGATCAGACGGCGCGGGTGGTCGTCGACGAGCGCTCGGGCATCATCGTCATGGGCCGCGACGTGCGCGTATCCACCGTCGCCATTGCTCAGGGGAATCTGACCGTCACCATCACCGAGCAGCCGCAAGTCAGCCAGCCTGCGCCACTCTCCAACGGCACGACTACCGTGGTGCCGCGCACCGGCGTCAAGGTCGATACAGGCGAGGGCAACAAGCTCGCCATGGTCAAGGAAGGTGTCACCCTGCGTGAGTTGGTGGATGGCCTGAACGCGCTGGGGGTCGGCCCACGCGACCTGATCTCGATCCTCCAGGCCATCAAAGCCGCCGGCGCCCTCCAGGCCGATATCGAGGTGATGTGATGCACTTCCCTCTCTTCCTCCTCCAACCCAAGAGGCGATGACCATGCTGTTCGCACCCCTCGCCGCCAAAGCCGCCATCGGGGTCGGCCGGGCTATCGTCGGCGATATCGCCAAGTCGGTCGGTAATGGCCTCAAAGACGAGACGACAAAGGCGGCGTCGACGTCCGCAAATAGCAAACTTGCAGCGGCGGTCACGGGCAAGACACCGGCGGAGATCAAGGCTCGCAAGGCGTCCAACGAATTCGAGACGATGTTCCTGGAGCAGACCCTGGAGCGGCTCGCCACCTCGGAGGGCACTGATGGCCCCCTCGGCGACAACGGCACCGGCGGAGCGGTTTACCGCTCGATGCTGACCAAGGAATATGCGGGTCAAATGGCGAAGAGCGGGGGGGTCGGCATCGCCGATCAGGTCTACCGCGAGATGATCAAGATGCAGGAGGCTGGAAATGCAAGCCGCAACTGAGACCAAATCTCTTCGCATCGCGGACAAGGCCGGCGCAGATGCGCTGATCGCGCACATCATGCAAACCATGCAGGCGCTGGAGGACATCCTCTCGGAGGAGGGAGGCCACGTTCGCGTCGGGCGTCTGCGCCAGGGCCTATCGCAGACCGAGCGGAAGACTGCCCTGGGGGCGTCCTACATGCAGAGCCTGGAAGTGGCAAAAGCCAATGCCATCGCGTTGGCACGGTTCGCCCCGGAATCCATCGAAGAGCTTAAAACCGCGCACCGGCGATTTGCCCAGGTGGTGGAAACCAGTCAGATCGTGCTGGCAACGGCACGCACGGTCTCCGAAAGCCTGGTCAAGTCCCTGGCCGACGACATGAACCGCTCGAGAACGGCCACCGTGTATGGACGCCCCTCTCAGCCGCCGTCTCCCTATGGCAAGGGACCGGCGGGTCGGAGCCAGCCCCTGGTGCTGTCGCGCAACCTTTGACAGCGTTTCAACGCTGTCCCGCGTCGATCCGCACATAGGTCCGAACCGGACCATAACCTGTCTCCGTGCGGGTATCGACGGCGAGGCGGCCGCCGGCGATCGATCGGGAGGCGGTGTCGCCTTCGCGGGAGCGCAGGTCGAGCCCCGTCGTTGCCCGTCCGCCAATGCGGATGCAGGTTTCCGAGCCGGGAATGCGAATGAACCCCGAGCCGTGCCTGGGACAAGGCTTTGCTGCCTGCTGCAGTTGCGGCCTCATCGGCTCAAGCGCAAAAGCGAGAGACGTCAGGGTCGTGAGTACGCAGACAGCCAAGCTGCCGACCAGTGTCGCCCTCACCATGCGTGTCGTTCCCCAAGGCTCCGTCGGAACAATTCGCTATACCCTTTCGGCCGCGAACGATCGATACCGGTTCCCCTCCGCCATACGGTAACCTTTCGGTAAACAAACGTCCTTAATCGTTGGTGACACGGTCAAAAGGGAAGCTTGAGACATGGCGGATAAGGTCATCGGGGCGGCGGAGTCCGATCGGTCGCCGGAAGCGCTTTTAAAACAAGCCGTTAGCGGCGCCAAGGTGAAGCCCGCGCCGATGCCGGAGAAGCGTCGGCGACTGCCATCGATTTCCCCGCTTCTTGGCGGAGTGGCGGCGGCGGCCCTCGTGATCGGGCTCGCTGTGGGCGCAGGAGCGATGAGCCTCGTTTCGCCGAAATCCGATCCATCCTCGGAGCAGCTGGCGCAGATCCAATCCCGTCTGGAAATCCGCCAGGCGGATGTCGCCCGTCTACAGACCGAAATCGAGAAGCTAGGAAAGGTTCTCGCGCAGGTGCAGGATGCTACCGAGTCTGTCCGCAGCGAAGCGAAGAATCGGTCCGCCGCCCTCAACGACCGGATCGGCAAGGCCGAACAGGCTATCGTTTCAAAAGTCACGAGCCTCGCCGACCGGCAGGATCAAACAGAGCGAGACCAGACGGCAAAAATCGCTGCTCTGACGTCGCAATTGGACAAGCGAGCGGCGGCGCCCGCTCCGGCCGCTCCTGTGGCGGCGACGCAAGCCGCCAAGCCTCAGCAGCCTGAGCCAACGGAGACCGGATCCCTTCCCGACAAAGCAAAAGCTTCGACACCGGCTGTCATCGATGGATGGGCTGTGCGCGAGGTCTATAACGGTGTGGCCGTCATCGAGGATCGTCGTCATCGCCTCGTGGAGGTCGGTCCAGGGGACACGATCCCAGGCGTCGGCAAGGTCGATTCAGTCGAGAGACGCGGGCGGAGCTGGGCGGTTGTAACGAAACAGGGCCTGATCACCAGCCAAACTTGGTGAGCCGACGGACAATATCGAGTATGCGCGGAATCAGGACAGCTGTACTTCGATCTCTGGATCACGCAGGGAATGCGGATACCGCGCTTCAATAGTGAGGGGATCAGCCATAGCGCACCCGCGTGCAGCGCGGTTGCGGCCATGGGTCAGTGCCCGATCCTGCGCTTCCTGGGTGGGGAACAGAATGGCCGCGAGGAGAGCCTGTCCCTCGAATTCTGAATCCAGATTCTTTGCTTCAAACACTGGCATTGCGGTCACCGGACCTTGAGCCGTGCGAACTTCGCATGGGTCGTTGTGTGCGTATAAACCGACAATGTGGATTCCGGCAACAAGTTCCCGTCCGCGACGATTGTTTACGCTTAATTTGCATTTTGCATCGCCACGAAGTTTCCGCAGTGCGGCAACACACTCGATTACAGGTTCATACAATCTGGAATGGGACCTCCTGCAAAAGTATAGTAAGCGTCGGCCGCCTCACCCCATCCATGGGCGCATGAAACTGAAACCCAGCTAATCGTCGCGGGCACAAATCTCAGATTTTTGAGAAAATATCAAATAGAAGGATTTATTATCGGTTCATTTTCAAATAATAAAAATGGATGCTCACCCAATAAAAACCAATAATTACTGAAATTTGCTCGTTTTTAATCACATTGATACTGAAGATTTATGATTTAACCAAAAAATATCACCCTCTATGTACCTTATCTAATACTCTACATAAATCGATGACCCTCTGACGTGGCCCGCGATGACCTTGGATGGGTAGCCAATCGCCCCTCATCCTCGAGCCCAAGGCCCCCTGCCTAAGGTTCAATGTAAAATCGGCTGTTGCGCTCTTGTACCGATAAATTGTGAGCGACACGAAAAAGGGCGCTCGCGCGCCCTTAATCGACATTTAAGATTGAGCTTTGGTCGCTTCAGGCGACTGCAGTCGCCTTTACAGCCACACCCTTCTCGGTGAGGAACTGCTGCAATTCTCCCGACTGGAACATCTCGCGGGTGATATCGCAACCGCCCACGAACTCGCCCTTGACGTAGATCTGCGGAATGGTGGGCCAATTCGAAAAGGCCTTGATCCCGTCGCGGATCGCCATGTCGTCGAGAACGTTCACGCCCTTGAACGGCACTTCGAGGTAATTGAGGATCTGCACGACCTGGCCGGAGAAGCCGCACATCGGAAACTGTGGCGTGCCCTTCATGAACACGACGACGTCCTGGGAATCGATCTCGGTCTTGATGGCGGCGTTGACGTCGGTCATGCAAATATCCTTTCCAGGACTGAGGCGGGGAACTAGTGCTTGAAGTCAGTGTTTTTCCGGCGATTTCAAGATCGTCGTTTCGGCGATCCTCAAAAGCGCGTCGTCCATGTCGAATGGGGTGACCAGGGGATCGTCCACGCCTAAGGAGCATTGAAACGGCAAGTTGGAGATCAGCGTATCGCCGTATGCGGTCCGTCCCGGCTTGGCTAGTTCCTGGGTTGCGGTCCAGCCGTTGAACCAGTCGATACGCTGCGACATGGAAGGTTCGCAACGTCCGCGGGCACCGATCTGGAAGGTCTCAACCTCCCTGCGCCAATGCTCTACGGGGAGCGTGCGTGGCGCGGATAGCCGCTCTAAGAGATGCACCGGGCTTTGAGTGCGGAGGTTTTCACCGGCCTGGGCCTGCGAACGCCCTACGCTCACCATCTCCTCGGCGATATTCTCCCAATCCAGCATATTGGACAGGTCGGACCGTCGCGAGAGGGCGCGCAAGGCCGACGCTTGCTGCTCGGTCCCGCTCACGATGTCGTCGTACAGGCTCGGCTGGTCCATGGGGACGCCCTGTTGATCGCCCCTAATCTTGCGGGACACCGGTGGTGAGCGCAAGGGCGTGCAGGACGCCCCCCATCCGCCCCTGAAGCGCACCGTAGACGAGTTGGTGTTGCGCTACGCGAGTCTTACCCTTGAAGGCCGAGGAGATGACTGTGGCGGCATAATGGTCGCCGTCGCCGGCCAGGTCTTTGATCTCGATCGTGGCGTCGGGCAGCGCTTCACGGATCATGGCCTCGATATCGCGCGCATCCATCGGCATCGGACTCAATCCCTTTCGAGTGACATTCAGACCGTGGCAGGCCGGGTCGCCATGTAGGTCGGCAGCCAGCCTTCATGCGCCTCGCGCAGATCCGAGACGGATATGGTTTCGCCCGCGGGCAAGGTCAAATCTTGCCCTCCAGCTAAGCCGATGACGGAGGCCGGAATACCCTGCGCGTTCGCGCTGCAGAGAAGGTCCGGCACGTTCTCCGGGTCGACGCTGAGGAGGTAGCGGGCCTGGTCCTCTCCAAAGAGATAGGCATGCGCGGGAAGACCGGCGGGCGCATCCGGCAGGGTCGCGCCGATACCACCGGCAATGGCCATTTCGGCGAGGGCCACGGCAAGTCCGCCATCGGAGAGGTCGTGCACGGTGTCGACGAGGCCCGAGACGATGAGGCTGCGCACGAAATCGCCGTTGCGGCGCTCTGCCGCGAGATCGACCGGCGGCGGCGCACCATCCTCGCGCCCGGAAACCACCGAGAGATAGACCGATTGGCCGAGCCAGCCTTCCGTGGCGCCCACGAGGACGAGCATATCGCCGTCACGCTTCAGCGAGATGGTGGCGTGTTTCGTGACATCGTCGAGAAGGCCGACGCCGCCAATAGTCGGGGTCGGCAGGATGCCGACGCCGTTGGTTTCGTTGTACAGCGAGACGTTGCCGGAGACGACGGGGAAGTCGAGGGCGAGGCAGGCCTCGCCGATGCCCTTGAGGCAGCCGACGAGCTGCCCCATCACCTCGGGCTTCTCCGGGTTGCCGAAATTCAGGTTGTCGGTGATGGCGAGAGGCTTGGCGCCCACCGCCGTGATGTTGCGCCAGGCTTCCGCCACGGCCTGCCGGCCGCCTTGCACCGGGTCCGCCTCGCAATAGCGCGGAGTCACGTCGGCGGTCAGGGCTAGCCCCTTGGGTCCGTCCTCGACGCGAACGATGGCGGCGTCGCCACCGGGCTTCTGCACGGTGTTGCCGCCGATGAAGTGGTCGTACTGCTCGTAGACCCAGCGCTTCGAAGAGAGGTCGGGGGAGCCGACCAGCTTCTTCAGGGCCTCGGCATTGCCGATCGGCGCAGGCACGTCGGCGGCCGCGATCACCGGCTGGTGCGTGTTGGCGATGTGCGGCCGGTCGTAGAGCGGGGCTTCGTCGCCGAGTTCCTTGATCGGCAGGTCGGCCATCGTGACGCCGTCATGCTTCACCACGAAGCGCAGAGTATCGGTGGTGTGCCCGATGATCGCGAAATCGAGGCCCCATTTCACGAAAATGGCCTCGGCTTCCGCTTCCATGCCGGGCTTGAGCACCATGAGCATGCGCTCCTGGCTCTCCGAGAGCATCATCTCGTAGGCGCTCATGTTCTCTTCGCGGGCCGGCACCTTCTCGATGTGGAGCTCTACGCCGAGATCGCCCTTGGCGCCCATCTCGACGGCCGAGCAGGTGAGGCCGGCCGCACCCATGTCCTGGATCGCGATGACGGCTCCCGTCGCCATCAGTTCGAGGCAGGCTTCGAGCAGCAGCTTCTCGGCGAAGGGGTCGCCGACCTGCACCGTGGGACGCTTCGATTCGGAGGCGTCGTCGAACTCAGCCGAGGCCATGCTGGCGCCGTGGATGCCGTCGCGGCCGGTCTTAGAGCCGAGATAGACGATTGGGTTCCCGACGCCTGTTGCCGCCGCATAAAAGATCGCGTCGGTGCGGGCGAGGCCCACCGCCATGGCGTTGACGAGGATGTTGCCGTCATAGCGCGGGTGGAAACCGACGGCGCCGCCCACGGTTGGGACGCCGAAGGAATTGCCGTAGCCGCCGATGCCGGCCACCACACCGGAGACGAGGTGGCGCGTGCGGGGATGGTCCGGAGAGCCGAAGCGCAGGGCGTTCAGCGCCGCGATCGGCCGCGCCCCCATGGTGAACACGTCGCGCAGGATGCCGCCAACCCCTGTCGCTGCGCCCTGATAGGGCTCGATGAAGCTCGGGTGGTTGTGACTCTCCATCTTGAAGACGCAGGCCAGTCCGTCTCCGATATCGATGATACCGGCATTCTCGCCGGGTCCCTGGATCACCCATGGCGCCGAGGTCGGCAGGCCGCGCAGGTGCTTGCGCGAGGACTTGTAGGAGCAGTGCTCGTTCCACATGGCCGAGACGATGCCGAGCTCGGTCAGGGTCGGATCGCGTCCGATCAGGCCACGGAAGCGCTCGTACTCGTCCGGCGTCAGGCCATGCTGGCGTACCAGCTCCGGTGTGATCGGAACATCGTTGCGGAACATGCGACCCCTCTCGACCGCTCAGGTATCTGTCGCGCCCCTCCCGATCTCGGAATGGGTTTGCGAGGTTCACCAAGTCCGGTCGGCTCTAGAGGGTAAGCGCCCGTGCTGGCAACTCATCAAAGCGGCGTCCGGCCATGCGGACTGGCGGAAACGCTGCGTCAGACGACCTTCTCGGAGGCGGGCTCACCTGGAAGACGCAGGCGATCGATGGCGCTGTGGATAGGCTCGGGACCAGCGACGAAGGCGACGTAATCGAATGCCTGTGGGTTCAGGCTCGACATCAGCAACTGGAAATGCATGCGGAACAGATTCCACTTGCGCCGGGCGATAATGTTCTTCTCGATCAGGTCGGTGATGCGGACATGGATCTCCACCGGCCGATGTGCAGGCGGGGAGGGCATGTCGGAGGCGCTGAGGACGTCGCGTTGGTGGACCGAAAGCCAGTCCCACTTCGCACGCACGTCAAGCCAACGGATGGCGCGGCATGCCGCCACCCGCGCGAGGGCCGCGCGCATCTCGCCAGCCGGTGCATCGAGGGTGATCCAAGGGATCACGCTGCCGATACTGACGAAGGAAACCGGCGTGCCACGCTGCCCGAAGCCGGGATCCTGCGTGAGGACCCTGTCGAGAGCCTCGACGCCGAGAAAGCTCGATGAGGAATGTCCGATGACGACGATCTCGCTTGCTCTGCCTTCAGCGGTGCGTATCTCATCGGCGAAGGCGTCGAGACGCCGGCGCATGCGCGTCTCGGCACCGCTGGCGTGGTCGTGGGTGAATGCGGCATCGTCCACGAGGTGGGCGACATAGAACGGTTTGGACCGGGTCAAGCCCATCAGGCCGGCGAGGAGGGCGTAGGAGAGGACCGGGATCGCCGCGATCAACCAAGGTCGCCAGCCTGACGGTCCGAGCAGAGACGGCAACGCCGCCAGGATCACCGATGCGACGATCAGGCCGGCATAGATCTGGTGGACGCCGATGATCACGCGGGCAAAGCGCTTGGCTTCCCGCCGAAACCTGCGAACGTATCCGCTGCGGTAGAGGCGCCACCATAGGGCGGGGACCTCCACAAGGCGTCGCCAGTTCGATCGCGGAAAGCGGGCGCGGACGATGTCGTCCCAGCGCAGCAGGGTATAGCGCGTGGGGGCCCCGTCCACGTTCACCGTCCAATCGAGGCGCAAGCCATCTTCCGACCGCACCGGGTCGCTCACGGCGATGGCCATGCGGCGCCTCACTGCCGTCAGTCGGCTCTCGCGCCGAAATAAGCCCCAATAGGTTTCGGGCTCACGCGGATCGAAACCCGGCATGTAAAAAATCTGGCGCGGAAGGAGATCTGTGGCGGGTGATTCCGAAGCGATGGGATGTTTATCCGTGCAGCAGGAGGAGAAGGTGGGCGGCGCCTGCAAGCGAAGCGCCGGAACCGGTCCCTACACGATCAAGTCGACCTCGTACGAGTGCGAATTCGCATCAGGCGTTGCCCCCGGCCCCATGAGCGAGATGCTCCGCGATTGCTGTGACGAACCGCTCCCCGTAGGCATCGCGCTTGCGCTCGCCGACGCCGTGGACCGTCCTTAGGGCATAGAGATCCACCGGCTTCGCCCGCGCCATCTCAATCAGCGTCCGGTCTGGGAACACCATGAAGGCGGCGATGCCCTCCGTGCGGGCGATGGTGGCGCGCAGGCCACGCAGGTGCTGGAACAGAGCTTCCGTCGCTGGATCGAGATCGAGGGTCGCATCTTCGCGCGCCGCGCCGCTGCGCTTGCGGTCGCGAGGCTCGGCCACCTTCGGCTCCGGGTCCGGCCGCATCTGGATCGCTTCGCGACCGAACAGGATGGCCTCGCCCTTTTCAGTCAGGGAGAGCCCGCCGAACCCGTCGTCGTTCTCCGCCACGGCACCGGCCGCGAAGAGCTGGCGCAGCATCGCCCGCCATGCCGGTAGCGGCTTGTCGGCACCGACGCCGAAGGTCTTCAGCGCCGTGTGCCCGTTGCGCCGAATCGTGTCGGTCTCCTTGCCGTGGACCACGTCGCAGACATAAGCCGCGCCGAATCGCTGCCCCGTTCGCACGATGGCCGAGAGCAGCTTCTGCGCCGGCACGGTGGCATCAATGAGCGAGATGCCGCTGCGGCACAGATCACAGCGGCCGCAGGGCTCGCTCGCCTCGCCGAAATAGCCGAGGAGCGATTGGCGCCGGCAGGTCGCCCCCTCGCAAAGAGCGATCATCGCCTCCAACTTGCGCCGCTCGACGCGACGGCGCTCATCGGGCACGTCCTTCTCGTCGATCTGCCGGCGGCGGAGCGACATGTCGTCGAGGCCGTAAATCGTGAGCGTGTCGGCGGGCAGGCCGTCGCGGCCGGCGCGGCCGATCTCCTGATAGTAGCCCTCGACATTGGAGGGCATGTCGGCGTGGCAGACGAAGCGCACGTCCGGCTTGTTGATGCCCATGCCGAAGGCGACGGTGGCGGTCATCACCACCCCGTCCTCCTGAAGGAACGTGTCCTGGTTCTTCATGCGCGTGCCCTGGTCGAGGCCGGCATGGTAGGGGAGGGCGTTGAACCCATCCTTGGCGAGCACCTCCGCGAGTTGCTCCGTGCGCTTCCTCGACGAGCAGTAAATGATGCCGCTCTCGGAGCGTCGGTGGCGCAAGAAGCGCTCGATCTGGCGGGTCGGGTTGTCCTTCGGCATGAAAGTCAGCCGGATGTTCGGCCGGTCGAAGGAATGGACGAAGGCCTTCAGGTCGCGACCAGCCGGGAACAACCGCTCGGTGATGTCGGCCCGCGTCGCCTTATCGGCGGTAGCGGTGAGCGCCACGGTCTGGACATTCCCCAACGCTTCGCGCGCCTTGGAGAGATCGCGGTATTCCGGGCGGAAATCATGCCCCCATTGCGAGACGCAATGAGCCTCGTCCACGGCCAGCCGCCGGACGCCAGCCCCGCGCAGGGCATCCATCAGCCCTTCCATCATCAGCCGCTCAGGCGAGACGAAGAGGAGCCGCAGATCGCCGCTGCGGATCTTGCGCCAGGTCTCCCGGGACGTCGCTTCCGCCACCGATGAGTTCAGGGTCGCCGCCTCGACGCCGAAACCGATCATCTGCTGGACCTGATCGTGCATGAGGGCGATCAGCGGCGACACGACCACCGTGAGCGAGGATTCGACCAGCGCCGGCAGCTGATAGGTCATCGACTTGCCCGAGCCCGTCGGCATCACCGCGAACACATCCGTCCCATCCAGGACGGCACCGATCACCTCGTCCTGTCCGGGCCGGAAATCGTCGTAGCCGAAGGTGGTCTTGAGGGCGCGTCGAGCTTCGTCGAGGCGGTCGGTCATGCAGGGCCCGTCATCGCGGTCAGGGAAAGGCGGCAGGCGGACGTCGCGCCGGCCATCCTTGGCACGGCAATGCCGCCGTCGAGGCCGTCATTTGCCAGGAAGGTGGCTTTGACCGCCCTGGACCCCGAGGTCAATCGTCGGGACCACCACCTCACCTCGATCTCGAGAACGTATCAGCGGGACGCGATCGCGACGGCAGCGCCGGCCATGACCGTCCCGGCTCCCCGGTTGAGCAGTCGTCGTGCCCTGGCGGAGGTCATGACGCGCCGGGCTCGTTCGGCCGCCAGGACATAACCGTAGAGGATGGTGCCGAGGACGAGAACGATGGTGGCGCCAAGTTCCGCCAGCCCCGGAACATCGATCCGGTCGAGGTCAACGACCGTCGGCAGCAGGGCCAGGAAGAATAGGATCACCTTCGGGTTGCCCAGGGTGACGGCGAGGCCGCCCGCGAACAGGCGCAATGCACCCTCGTCACGAAGAGGCTCCGCGTCGATCACGCCGACCCGGGATGTCCAGGCTTTGAACGCCAGGACAGCGAGATAGACCGCGCCGGCATATTTCAGTGCGACGAGGAGCGGCGCGAAGGTCTGCGCCACCAGGGCGAATCCACCCGCCGCGACGGCGAACCATATCAGGTCGCCGACAATGAAGCCCGCGACGAAGGCACCGATGCCGCGGGTGCCCTCGGCGAGGACACGCGCCACCAGAGCCGCGACGCCGGGTCCGGGGGAGGCTACGGCGGCGGCATAGATGGCGGCAAAGACGACAAGTTGCGCGATGGGAATGACGCCTGCTCCGATCGACAGTTGCAATACAGGGCATACAAAGACTTCACATCTTAAGTCACCCGAAAGGAGATGTCTGCTCAGATGGGCAAGGGTCAGCGGGTCGTCATCGCGGGCCGATGAAAGACCGGCGAGTTTATCCCATGATGGTCCTTCCCTTCCTCGGTTTCGCTGGCGCCACGGGGGCGGCTATCGCCGGGAGACGCGGCCTGGCCTTGCTCCTCTGGGGCCTGTCCCTGGGCGTGTTGCTGGCGTTGTTCCGCGAGCACGCCACCGACGCCCTGCCGCTCGTCTTCTGAAGGCCACGGAATGTCCGCATCGTCCCTCGCCCGCGCGCTCAACGCAGCGGGACTCCTTGGCTGCAGCCTCATTTTGCTCGTGGCGTTCTGGTTTCAGATCGTCCTCGGAGAATTGCCGTGCCCGCTCTGCGTCCTTCAGCGCGCCGCTTTCACGGCGGTCGGCCTGGGGCTGGTCCTCAATATCTGTGACCGGCCGAGACCGTCGCATTATGCCATCGTCATCCTGAGCGCCGTGGTGGGGGGTGCGGTCTCCGCCCGTCAGACGGCTTTGCACATCATCCCCGGAACCGGGACCTACGGCTCGGCCCTGTTCGGCCTCCATTTCTATGTCTGGGCGCTCATCGCTTTCACCGGCGTGATCGTCGCCGTCGCCATCCTGTGCCTGTGGGATCGGCAGTTCACCCCTGAGGCCGCCGTGTCCCGCCCGGAGACGGTCTCGGTCCTTGGGCAGCCCACCGGAACGGCGCCGACGGTTCTTCCCGGCACCCGGGCCGGGGCGCTCGGTCTTTCCGTGGTCCTGCTGTTTCTCGTCGTGGCGCTGGCCAATGCCGGCTCGACCTTTGCCGAATGCGGGTTCGGCCTGTGTCCGGACAATCCGGTGAACTACGAGATGTTCGATCGGCTCATCGCGCGGTGATTCAGGCGCGCACGATACGTCCGTCGGAGACCGAAACCATGTCGGCCCGGCCGTCCAATTCGACGAACAGCGCCGGATCGGCGCCGGTCATCCAAACCTGCCCCTGCAGGGCGGCCAAGGCATCGAACAGGCCGGCCCGCCGTCGCGGATCAAGATGCGCCGCGACCTCATCGAGCAGGATGATGGGAGCGATGCCGCACATGGCCTGAACCAAGCGCGCATGGGCCAGCACAAGGCCGATGAGCAGCGCCTTCTGCTCACCCGTCGAGGCGGTTGCGGCGGCTACGTCCTTCGGTCCATGGCGGACTACGAGATCGGTGGCCTGCGGGCCGACCAGGGTGCGGCCGGCGGCACGGTCGCGGTGGCGGCCCTGGCGGAGGGCGGCGCGGAACCGGTCCTCCGCCTCCAGGGCCGGCCAGACGGCCACGAGATCGTCGAGGTCGCCTTCCAGCCTGAGCCCCGCCCATGGAAAGGGCTGCGCGTCATCGCGGGTCTCGGCGATGAGGCGATCCAGCCGCTCGGCGGTCTCGCGCCGCGCCAACGCCACAGCGACGCCGAGTTCGGCGACTTCGCGCTCGACCGCATCGAGCCATTGCCCGTCGCTGGGTCGCTCTTCGAGCAGGCGGTTGCGCGATCGGAGTGCCCGCTCCAGCGCGTTCACCCTGGCGCCGTGCGTCGCGTCGACGGCAAGGACCAGGCGGTCGAGGAAGCGACGGCGGTCGCCGGCGGGCCCGCGAAACAAACCGTCGAGATCCGGCGTCAGCCAGACCACCCTCAGGAACTCGGAGAAGGCTACGGGGGAGCCTACCGTTTCGCCGTCGATCCGACACAGACGCGTAGCCCGGCCGTCGCCCACGGCGGGCTCGAAGCCCGTGCCGATACGATGCTCGTCCTCTCCCTGTTTGAGCGCGAGGGAGACCGCGAACCCGCCGGAGCCGGCATTCCGCGCCATGCTCGACAGGTCCGCCCGCCGCAGGCCACGGCCGGGGCAGAAGAGCGAAATCGATTCGAGCAGGTTGGTCTTCCCCGCCCCGTTCTCGCCGACAAGCGCGACGAAACGGCTCCCGACAGCGAGGTCGAGATCGGCATGGTTGCGGAAGTCGCGGCAGATGACACGGGTGAGACGCAGACCGACGACGGACGGTTCGTCGGTGGATGGATCCACGATGCCCGAACTTTCTTGGGTAATCGGCGAAACGACCTCGATCACACCCGCATCGGCATCAGCACATACAGCGCCGAAGCGCCCTCGCGGTCCTGGATCAGGGTCGGCGAGCCGGGATCGGCGAGCTTGAACAGAGCGGTGTCGCCCTCGAGCTGGCTGGTGATATCGAGGAGGTAGCGGGCATTGAAGCCGATATCGAGGGCGGAGGCCTCGTAATCGACGTCGAGCTCTTCCGTGGCACTACCGGAATCCGGGTTGTTGACGGAGAGGGCGAGGCGGCCCTCCTGCACGGCGAGCTTCACCGCGCGGCCGCGCTCGGACGAGATCGTCGAGACACGGTCGACGGCACGGGCGAACTGGTCGCGCTGCACAGTGAGGAACTTGTCGTTCCCCGACGGGATCACCCGCTGGTAGTCGGGGAAGGTGCCATCGATGAGCTTGGAGATCAGCGTCACGCCGCTGGCGAAGCGGAAGCGGATCTTGGCCGGCGAGAGGTCGATCTCGACGGTTTCGCCGCCATCCTCGACCAGCTTCTGAATCTCCGCCACGGCCTTACGCGGCACGATGATGCCCGGCATGCCACGGCTGCCCTCGGGAGCATCGATCTCGACGCGGGCGAGGCGATGGCCATCGGTGGCGACCGCACGCATCTTCAGCGCGCCGTCGACCTCGATCGTGTGGAGGTAGATGCCGTTGAGGTAGTAACGCGTCTCCTCTGTGGAGATGGCGAACTGTGTCTTCTCGATGAGGCGCTTGAGGTCGCTGGCACCAATGGCGAAGCTGGTGCCGAGTTCGCCGGCGGCGAGATCCGGAAAGTCACCCTCGGGCAGGGCACCGAGGGAGAAGCGCGAGCGCCCGGAACGGATCGTCATCTGCCCAGTCTCGCCGCTCGTCTCCAGCGAGACCTGCGCTCCATCGGGAAGCTTGCGCACGATGTCGTAGATCACATGCGCGGGCACCGTGGTGGCACCCGGATCGACGATGTCGGCGGGCACGGATTCCGTCACCTCGATGTCGAGGTCGGTCGCCTTCAGCTCCAGTCCATCAGGCCCGCTGCGCAGGAGCACGTTGGAGAGGATCGGAATCGTGTTGCGCCGCTCCACCACACGGTGCACGTGGCCGAGCGATCGAAGGAGAGCCGCGCGCTCGACAGTGACTTTCATCGCAACAACTCGTGGTCATTCTAAAAAAACGTCGCCCACCCCGAAAACGGTGACGGATGGAGCCGGCGGCTTGGCCGGTGAACTTGGCGAAGGCCCTGTCCGAACGCAAGAGCGCGGAACGCTCTATCCAGGGCAATGCGGGAGGGACGTCTCCCGCATTGCTCCGATCCCGCCAATCAGTCCTGCAGCATCCGCTTGAGGAGCTCGACCTCGTCGTTCAGCACATTGTCCTCGCCGATCAGCTTATCGATCTTGCGGACCGCGTGGAGCACTGTGGTGTGGTCGCGGCCTCCGAAGCGGCGGCCGATCTCGGGCAGCGACCGTAGAGTCAGCACCTTCGACAGATACATCGCGATCTGGCGCGGCTTGACCACGGCGGCGGTCCGCCGCTCCGACAGGATATCGGAACGCGAGACGTTGTAGCGCGAGGCAACCAGCTTCTGGATGTCCTCGATCTTGATGCGCTTGGGCTCCCGGTTCTTCACGAGGTCGCGGATCGCGGTTTCTGCCGTCTCCATGGTCACGGCGGTGCCGGTGAGCGTGGCATGGGCGAGAAGCCGGTTCACGGCGCCTTCGAGATCGCGGCCATTGGCGGTGATCGCGCGGGCGACATAGGTGGCGACGGTGGGCGACACTTCGAAATTCGGATGCGCCACCCGCACGGCAGCGAGTCGCGCCGACAGGATCGACATGCGCAGTTGTTCGTCCAGCGTGCCGATCTCGACCACGAGGCCGCCGGCCAGACGGGAACGGACCCGTTCTTCCAGGGCTTCGAGTTCGGTGGGCGGGCGGTCCGAGGCGACGACGACCTGACGGCCCGCATCGATGAGCGAGTTGATCGTGTGCCCGAACTCGGCCTGGATTGACTTGCCCTGGATGAACTGGACGTCATCGAGGATGAGGAGATCGATGGCGCGCAGCTTCTCCTTGAAGGCGAGCGCGCTCTGGGTCTTCAGGGCGTTGACGAAGCCGTACATGAAGCGGTCGGCGGTCAGGTAGATCACACGGCGGCCGGATTCGCGCGCAGCATGGCCGATGCCGTGGAGAAGGTGGGTCTTACCCAGGCCCACGCCGGCATGGAAATAGAGCGGATTGTAGAGGGCGCCCTGCCCATCATGACGGGCCACGCGCTCGGCTGCGGCGTGTGCCAGGGCATTGGATCGGCCGACGACGAAGCTCGCGAAGGTGAGGCGATTGTCGAGGGGCGCGCCGTTGAGGTCACTGGAGGCTTCGCCGCGCGCCTGAGAGGAGGATTCCGCCTCGGCTGGGAAGCTCATCTCGCCGGATGAGGGCTGCGCGTTGCTGGCGGCCTGGAGACGGGCGAGGGGACTCGCGGGTGCCGAGGACTTGACCGCACCCGAAACGACGCGTGGGGGAGCACCTGCCCCGCGCACGCCCACCTCGATAAGCGAGACGCTCTCTACCTCGCTGCGGAACGTGGCCAGGACACGGTCGAGATAATGGGATTCGATCCAGCTCTTAAGGAATCGGGTCGGCACGCTAAGGCGGGCGGTCCCGGAGACCACCTCCACCAATTCGAGACGCGCGAACCAGCTGGCGAAGACGTCTTCGCCCAATTCCGCCCGCAGGCGCCGCTTCACGCGCGCCCAGGCAGCAACCGTGTCCGATCCCCCTGCGCCACCCATGCCGGTCTCGGCGTTACCCGCCACGCTACCGTCGACATGCATCATCGCTCTCCTCGCGCCGAGGGCGAAGCCGCCGCTCGGAACGTACGCACACTGGACTGACTTCACGCCCCGCAAGGAATTTGCGGAACCCATAGAGATCCGGCGGAGTCAACATCTCCACCGCAGGCTTTTGCCGATGAGAGGAGCCTATCAACAATAAGCTACGGTTCTCCTAACAACGGGGGTTGCGGGGAAAGCTGTGTGAGGTGCCGTGAGAGTCTCGCTGATCCGCACCGAGTCCAGAGCCGCCCGAAACCTTGCGGACGATTCGGATAGGTTTGAATTAAGTGTGAATTTTCCCGCTTCTGGCGAGAGATCATTAATCTACACAGCCCTCCTAGACTCCGCAACACGGCAGATTCGCAAGTAGGGTTAACGGTTCGACTCAAATTGAAGCGATGACCAGCCGGCCGGACCATCGAGAGATGACCGGCACCCGCCACGAAACATCCGGCGGGCTCGTGCGGAAAAAGTATCGGGAACGGGGCGGAAAACCGAGCCTGAAACGAAAGAAGCCCGGCACTGAGGCCGGGCTTCTTTCGCGTCATCCGAGGAAGGAAAGGATCAGGCTGCGAGAGCCTTGACCCGCGCCGCGAGGCGCGAAACCTTCCGGGAGGCGTTGTTCTTATGAACGATGCCGTGCTGAGCGGCCCGCATGATCTCGGGCTCGGCTGCCCGCAGGGCGGTCAGCGCAACGGACTGGTCGCCACCGGAAATCGCCTCTTCGACCTTGCGGAGGAAGGTACGCATACGGCTGCGGCGCGAGCGGTTCACAGCGGTCCGCTTCGCGATCTTGCGGGTCATTTTCTTGGCCGACACGGTGTTGGCCATGGGGCATCCTCGTTCATGTAGGGCGATGCCGACGAGCCCGCGGGCTTGGTGTGTCGGTCTACGCGCGAAGGTTGTTCGGGCAATGGCGAAGCCGACGGGCTGCTTGAGTGCGGCCTGTCGGCGAAGCGCGCTCTATAGACACGCCCCGGCATTCCGTCAACGCGACAGGCGCGAATGTCCGCGCCGCCGATGCTGCCGAACCCTCGGCCGAGCCATCGACATTCTGCACAGAATGACGCCGATCGGACAACGCAGCACCATCACGGCAAGTATTGCATTGGAATACGGAGAGGTTATCCGCCACTTCGACAATTGAAGGGGGCGCCCCGACACAACCCTCTCGTTCCCGACACGATCATCCGGCGACCGTCTTTTTTCGCCTAACGATGAGACGATGTTTGACCGGGACAAGGCTTCGGAGAAAGTGGCCTTCCACGATTCGCACGCGAAACGGAATCGATGACCTCCGACATCACGCTCTATCATTCACCCAACACGCGCTCGTCTGGCGTCCGCATCCTGCTGGACGAGCTCCAGGTGCCCTACCGCCTGCACGTCCTCAATATGAGGGCGGGGGAGCATCGCGAGGCCCCCTATCTGGCGATCAATCCCCTGGGCAAGGTCCCCGCCATCCGCCACGGGGATGCGGTCATCACCGAGCAGGCCGCGATCTATCTCTATCTCGCCGATGAGTTCGCCGAGAAGGGCCTCGCGCCGCCGATCGGGGACCCGCTGCGCGGTCCCTATCTTCGCTGGATGATTCTGTACGGGTCGTGCTTCGAGCCGGCGGTGATTGACCGCGCGCTCGAAAGAGAGCCGGGCCCGATGGCGATGTCCCCCTATGGCAGCTTCGACGCGGTTCTCGACAGCATCGTCGCGGGCCTGTCGAAGGGGCCATATCTTCTAGGTGAGCGATTCAGCGCCGCCGACATCCTTTGGGGTGCCGCACTCGGCTGGATGACCGCCTTCAAACTCGTTCCGGAAGAACCCTTGATCGTCGCCTACGTCGCCCGGATCAAGGATCGCCCCTCCTTCCGCAAGATCACGGCCGAAGAATCCGCCCTGGCGGCCCAACAGCAGGAAGCGGGCTGATCGCTGTCCGCGACCCACCATGCCCACCGGAATGATGAGAAGGAGCGACAGACATGCGGATGATCTTCGTCAATCTGCCGGTGAAGGATCTCGAAGCCTCAAAGACCTTCTTTGGCGCCCTCGGCTTCACGTTCAATCCGGCCTTCACCGACGAGAATGCGGCCTGCATGGTGGTGTCGGACAGAATTTTCGTGATGCTGCTGACGGAAGCGCGTTTTCGTGACTTCATCACCGGCGACATCTGCGATGCGTCGAAGGCCACCGAAGTGCTGACCTGCCTTTCCTGCGAATCACGTCAGGAGGTCGACGATACCTTGGCCAAGGCGCTGGCGGCCGGTGCCAAGCCTTGGAAGCCGAACATGGATTACGGCTTCATGTACGGCTGCTCGTTCCAGGATCCGGACGGCCACGTCTGGGAGCTGATGCATATGGATCCGGCAGCCATGCCGCCGCGATCCTAAGGCGTGCTTCGTGGCCGCCGAAGCTCAGCCCGGCGGAAGCGCCGTGCCGGCCGAGCGCGTCATCAGCGTCGAGGGAAGCGAAGCGGGGGCGAAGGCCGCCACGAGGTGCATGCCGATGACGGGCGCGAAGACCAGCGACATCATCACGAGAAGGATCAACGCCACGCTGTTGTCGCGGGCGGGCGAAGCGACGCGCGGGCGGGCACGGCGGAAAGCAAGAGTCTGGAAGGTCATGGGCTCACCTCGTTCGACCGGCCGTCAAGGCCGATCGCGGGTGAACCCGATCACGCGATCAGGCGCTCAACACGCGGTCGGCCAAATTCGGCGCGGTCCATCGACTACTGTCGCTGGGCATTGGGTTCGAAAGTTCCTGTGATCCACCGAGCCGAGCATATGCCGGGCAACGGCGGTTGCGCCCACATGATGCGGTGCGAAGTGTTCGTCAAGCCTTAACGTGGCATCTGCGAGATTGATCCGCCTCACGGTGCGAGCCGCGCGGCGAAGCGCTCCACGAGTCGTCGCCCGACCTCGTCCTTGTCGAGGGTCGGCCATGTCTCCAACCCACCGTCCCGGTCGAGCAGATGGATGGTGTTGGCGGTGCCGCCCATGACGCCGCCCTCGGCGGAGACATCGTTGGCGACGAGCAGATCGCAGCCCTTGCGGGCGATCTTCGCCCGAGCGTGGGCGATCACCGAATCGGTTTCGGCGGCAAAGCCGACCACCAGCTTCGGGCGCCCTTCACTGCGCTTGGCAATGGTGGCGAGAATGTCCGGATTCTCCACAAGGGAGAGGGGCGGCACGGCCGCTCCGTCCTTCTTGATCTTCGACGTACTGTCCTGAGCCGGGCGCCAGTCCCCCACCGCCGCGGCGAAGACGGCGAGGTCGGCGGGGAGGGCGGCCTCCACCGCAGCAAGCATCTCCCGCGCGGTCTCCACACGCACGATTGTAACGCCCTTCGGGTCGGCGATGGCCACGGGACCCGAGATCAGCGTGACCTCCGCGCCCGCTTCTGCGGCAGCGGCGGCGATGGCATGGCCTTGTCGCCCCGACGAGCGGTTGGCGAGGTATCGTACGGGGTCGATCGGTTCATGCGTCGGGCCGGACGTCACGAGGACGCGCCGGCCCGCGAGAGGCTTCTGCGGCGAACGACCGGCGAGAAATCCGAATCCCCCGGTCGCCGCCGAGGATGCCGTCGAAATTTCACCGAGCATGGCCTCGATCGCATCGGCGATTTCCAGGGGTTCCGCGAGGCGGCCCGGACCGAACTCCGCTTCGGCCATGGCGCCGTCATTGGGTCCGACCACTCGGACACCGTCGCCCTCGAGCGTCGCCAGGTTCCGACGCGTCGCCGGATGCTGCCACATGCGGACATTCATCGCCGGAGCGATCAGGATCGGGAGGGTCGTCGCAAGGAGAACCGTGGAGGCGAGGTCCGAGGCGTCTCCGCTCGCCATCCGCGCCATCAGGTTGGCGGTGGCAGGCGCGACCACGATGGCATCCGCATCGCGCGCCAGCTTGATATGGCCGATATCGGCTTCCTCCGCCCGGTCGAACAGGTCGGTATGGGCGCGCTCCCCGGCGAGGGCGGCAGCGGCGAGGGGGGTGACGAATTCCTGTGCCCCCGCCGTGAGCAGCGGACGCACCCGCGCCCCGCGCTCGCGGAGGCGGCGGATCAGGTCCAACGACTTGTAGGCGGCGATACCGCCACCGATCACGAGCAGGATGCGTCGGTTCTGGAGGGGGAGGGTCATGATGGAGGGCTACTCCCGCGCGTCGTGATCGTCCACAGCGAACGGATATGACAGTGCGGCCACGAACAGCGGTGTCCGCGCCATCCCGTTCACCCGGCCCTTACCGGAACGCCATCACCAGTGCGCCTACCGCGATGGCCCAGAGCGCCGCCGTGGACCACAGCGCCCGGCGACGCTCCTTGCGGGCTATGCTCTCCAACGCCTTGCGGTCGCCGGTTCCGCTCTCGTCGAGACGCACGAGAATCCGGCGCAGGCGCTGGGCGAGATCGGGCAGGTCGGTGACGACGTCGGACAAGGTCAGGGCTGCACGTCCCGCACCCTCGATTCGCCCGAGGGGGCCGAGATTACGCGCGATCCACGAGCGGACCACCGGCTCCGCCCCGGTCCACATATCGAGCTGCGGGTCCAGGGAACGGGCGACGCCTTCCACCACCACCATGGTCTTCTGCAGCATCACCAATTCGGTGCGCGTGCTCATGTCGAACAGGGCAGTGATGTCGAAGAGCAGCGTCAGCACCTTGGCCATCGAGATCTCGTCGGCCCGTCGCTGGTGGATCGGCTCGCCGATGGCGCGGATGGCCTGGGCGAAATCCTCCACCGAATGGTGGGCCGGCACGTAGCCCGCCTCGAAATGCACCTGCGCCACGCGCTTGTAGTCGCGCAGGATGAAGCCGAGCAGGATCTCGGCGAGGAAGCGCCGCTCCATCATCCCGAGCCGGCCCATGATGCCGAAATCGACCGCCACCAGCGTACCGCTCGCATCCACGAACAGGTTTCCGGGATGCATGTCGGCGTGGAAGAAGCCGTCGCGGATCGCCTGCCGCAGGAAGGACTGGATGACCGCGAGGCCGAGCGCCTTGGGGTCGTGGCCGGCAGCGACGATGGCGGCGCGATCATTGAGCCGGATGCCCTCGATCCACTCGCTCGACAGCACGTCCCGCGCGGTTAGCTCCCATTCGGGCTTCGGCACGCGGAAATCGGCATCGTCCTTTGTGTTCTGCGCCAGCTCGGACATGGCCGCGGCTTCGAGCCGGAAATCCATCTCCATCATCACGGAGCGGGCCAGGATCTCGACCACGTCGCGCGGGCGCAGGCGCTCCGCCTTCGGCGACAGGGCATGGACCACGCGAGCCATGAACCGCATCACCTGAAGATCGCGCTGGAACCGCTCGCGCACGCCCGGCCGCATGATCTTCACCGCCAGCACCCGCTCGACGCCGTTCGCGTCGAGGATGTGAGCCTTGTGGACCTGGGCGATGGACGCGGCGGCCACGGGCTCGCTAAAGGACAGGAACAGTTCGCGGATCGGCTTGCCGAAGGCGGCCTCGACCACGCGGATCGCCTGTTCCTGTGGGAACGGCGGAACCCTGTCCTGCAGCTTCTCGAGATCGAGGGCGGCATTCATGCCGACGATGTCGGGCCGCGTCGCCAGGAATTGGCCGAACTTGACGTAGGAAGGGCCGAGCCGGGTCAGCGCACGTTGCAGCGGACCCGCCCCGGCGCCGAGGCCCGGCCGCTCCAGCATCCGCCCGAGCTTCAGGGCGAAGCGAAGATGCGGCGGCAGCTCGGTGGGGTCGATGAACGACAGGCCGCCTTCGCGTGCCAGCACGAAGCCGACCCCGGCACCGCGGATGAGATAGACGATGGCGCCTAGCATGGGATGCTTTCGACGTGCGTGATCACGGCAGGACCAGCACTCGTCCCACCACTGAACCTCATCCTCAGGTGACGATGCGGAGCGGCGGCCTCGAAGGAGGTTTCCAGAGGCCACCCTGCGATCTGGAGGCCTCCCTCGAGGCCGCTATCGCGGCACCTCAGGATGAGGGAGCTGTGTAGGACCAGATCGGGCAGATCGATCCGATCTGACGTCACGAGATCTTCCAGCCGGAATGGATCGCGACGATTCCGCCGGACAGGGGCCGGTGGGTAACGTGCTTGAACCCGGCGTCTTCGATCATGCCGGCAAATCGACCAGGGGTCGGGAATTTGCGGATGGATTCCACGAGGTACCGGTAGGAATCCGCATCGCCGGCCACGCTCGCGCCCAAGCGAGGAATCACGTGGAACGAGTAGGCGTCGTAGATCCGGTCGAGGACGGGCAGATCGACTTTTGAGAATTCCAGGCAGAGGAAGCGCCCGCCGGGCTTCAGGACGCGGCGTGCCTCGGCCAGGGCCAGGTCGATCCGGGGAACGTTCCGGATGCCGAAGGCGATGGTGTAGGCGTCGAACGCTTCGTTCGGCAGAGGGAGCGACTCGGCATTCGCGGTGACGAAATCGATCCGGCCGTCATAGCGGTGGCCGGCCCGCTCCGCACCGACCCGCAGCATCGACTCGTTGATGTCGAGCACTGTGACATGGGTTTCGGGGCCCCCCGCCTCCAAGCAGCGGAAGGCGATGTCGGCAGTGCCGCCGGCCACGTCGAGATGGTGGAAAGGCCGGTTGCGCGGTGGCCGCAGCATCGAGATGAGATGCGACTTCCAGGCGCGGTGGAGCCCGCCCGACATCAGGTCGTTCATCAGGTCGTAGCGTTTCGCCACGGAGCGGAACACGTCGTCGACACGCCCCTGCTTCTCGTCGAGCGCAACCTGCTCGAACCCGAAATGCGTGCTGGTCTCGTCCTTCGAACGCTCGGCCGAACTCATGTCACCATCCTCTTGCGCGAGCGTCATAGCGAAAGCCGGCACGGATCGCCATGTGCCGGGTTCGACAGGTGCATGACGATCGGCGGCGGATGCCGGCCCTCGTTATGTCGGCGCCGTCCCCGATCCAGAGCCTCGCCCCCGCCCATGCCCGAACTGCCCGAAGTCGAAACCGTCCGTCGCGGTCTTTCCCCCGCCATGGTGGGCGCGACGTTCTCCCGTGTGACCCTGCGCCGGCCGAACCTGCGGTTTCCCTTCCCCGAGCGCTTCGCACAGCGGCTCGAAGGCGCGACGGTGACCGATCTGGCGCGACGGGCGAAATACCTCACCGCCGGTCTCGACACCGGGGAGACCCTGATCCTGCATCTCGGCATGAGCGGGCGCTTCGACGTGGCCTTGCCGGACGGTCGCAACGTCTCGCCGGGAGATTTCTATCTCGAAGGGGCGCTCGGCAACGCCAAGCACGACCATGTGGTGATGGCGATGTCGAACGGCGCGACTGTCACTTACAACGATGCGCGCCGTTTCGGCTTCATGGACCTCGTGCCGACCCTTGACCTCGCCGGCTGTAAGCATTTCGCCGCGATGGGGATCGAGCCGCTGAGCGAAGCCATGAGCCCGGAGAGCCTGGCGCTCCTCTTCCGCAACAAGATCACGCCGCTGAAGGCCGCTCTCCTCGATCAGCGGCTCATTGCTGGTCTCGGCAACATCTATGTCTGCGAAGCGCTTCACCGCGCCGGGCTGCATCCCGAATTGCCGGCGGGAATCCTGGCGAAAGACGACGGGCGGCCGACGATGAAAGCGCGGTTGCTCGCGCGGATGATCCGCGACGTGCTCACCGAGGCGGTCGCCGCCGGCGGGTCCACCCTGCGCGACTATGCCCATACCGATGGCGGGTCGGGCTCGTTCCAGCATGCGTTCCGGGTCTATGACCGCACCGGCGAGCCCTGCAGCACGAAAGACTGCGGCGGCACCATCGCGCGGATCGTGCAATCAGGCCGCTCGACCTTCTACTGTGCGACGTGTCAGCCTGCGAAGCCCGGCAAACCTGCCGTCAGCCGGGCCTGAGTCGGTATTACCAGCCGCGACGCTCCTCCGGAGCCGGCTTGCGCCCCTGCGGGGTCAGCCCGTCGATGACGCCCGGAAGCGCTTGTGCAAGTTGCGACAGCAGATCATCGCGGGAGAGCCCGGTGCGGCTCTGCAACGTGTTCACTGTGTCCGAACCGAGGGCGTCGGCAAGCCGGTTCGGCTCCACGGGCTGGTTCTGTCCATGCCCGATCCAGGAACCGATGGCGTCGCCGAGACCGCCGCGCTGCAATTTATCGATCAACCCGTCGAACCCACCGAGATCGTCGCCCTGCTCCCGGTCGAGGCGGCTGTAAGACCCCGCCCCGGAGGAATGCCCCTGATCGCGAGAGCCCTGGTCGCCGCCGGGTCCGTCGAGCATCCCCGACAGGTCGCTGAAGTCGCCTTCGGGCGACGATCCGCGCGATCCTCCGCCGTAGCCGCCACGGTCTCGGCCCTCATTGTACGGGTCCTGGTTGAACCCGCCCTGGTCGCCTCCCTCATAGGGTTCGGGCGGCCCGCGCCGGCCTTGCTCCATATCCGGCGGCCCCCCCCGGCCGCCGCCGAGGATGTCGCTCAGCCCGCCTCCGCCCTTTTGCAGGAGCAGCATCAGCAAAGCCTGCACGATGGGCGACAGGGAGCCTCCGAGCGCTCCGCCACCGGAACCGCCGCCTTGCTGGTGATCGCTGCCCCGGCCGCCGCCGAGGACGTTGCCGAGCACACCGCCGATGACCTGATCGAGTAATCCCATGGTCGTTCCTCCTGAGCAGCGAGCCTTGACGGCGAATTCTATTCCCGGCGTCCGCCGGTCCCGGCGCGGTCGCGCGCGGGCAAATGATCGAGCGGGTTGGTCCGAGAGGTCTTTCCGTCATCCTCGGTGACAGCCGTCGAGGGGCGGATGGCGCTCGGCGGCTTCACATCGCCGATGGGCTTCGAACCAGATGTCTCGCCCGATCGGGTTTCGGACGGCACGTCGGCAGCCGTCGGTTGGTCGCGACGATCGGAGATCGCCTGAGCGGGCGCGGTATGCACCAGGAGGATTCCGGCAGCGAGGAGCAGGCTCGCCCGGATAAGAGGTTCCTTGCGCATGGGATCGCTCCGTCGGTTCGAGGCATGGGGGCGACAGGTGAAGGGCCGCCGTCACATGCTTCTCCAAGCCCGAGCCTAGGCCGGGGGTTCCGACGACGATGCGTGTTTCAGTCGCGCTTGCGCCCGCCACCGCCTTTGTATTTCGGCTTCTGGCCGCCGAGCCCCTGCGTCGAACGCGGCTTCGGCCGCTCAGCCCAGAGCGGCGCTTCGCCTCCCACGGGTAATTCGCGGTCGGTGCCCGGACCCATATTGTCGAGGCTCGGCTTCGAGATGCGGCTCCGCTTCGCGCCGTACTTGCCCGCGTCGCGCTCAACGTCACCCTGGCGCGCCATCGGATCATCCGAGAGCAGGAGTTCCGTCGCCTGCAGGCGCTTGAGCTCGTCGCGCAGGCGCGCCGCTTCCTCGAAGTCAAGATCGGCGGCGGCCGTGCGCATGCGCTTCTCGAGATCCGCGATGACGGCCTTGAAGTTGTGGCCGATTGTGACTGCGTCCTTGGCGAGCCCGGTATCCACCTTGACGTGGTCGCCCTCGAAGACACTGCTGAGAATGTCGGAGATGCCACGCTTCACACTCTGCGGCGTGATGCCGTGCTCCTCGTTATAGGCGAGCTGCTTCAGGCGGCGACGCTCGGTCTCCGCCATGGCCCGCTCCATCGAGCCGGTGATGTTGTCCGCGTAGAGGATGCAGCGCGCATCGGCATTGCGTGCGGCGCGGCCGATGGTCTGGATCAGCGAGGTCTCGGAGCGCAGGAAGCCCTCCTTGTCGGCGTCGAGGATCGCCACGAGGGCGCATTCCGGGATGTCGAGGCCCTCGCGCAGCAGGTTGATGCCGATGAGCACGTCGAACGCCCCGAGCCGCAGGTCGCGGATGATCTCGATCCGTTCCAGCGTGTCGATGTCCGAGTGCATGTAGCGCACGCGGACGCTGTTCTCGTGCAAATACTCGGTCAGGTCCTCGGCCATGCGCTTTGTGAGCGTGGTCACTAGGGTGCGGTAGCCGGCCTGGGCCACTTCGCGCACTTCGCCCAACAGATCGTCCACCTGCGAACGGGCAGGGCGGATCTCGATCACCGGATCGACGAGGCCGGTGGGGCGGATGACCTGTTCGGCGAAGACACCGCCGGTCTGCTCCATCTCCCATTTCGCCGGGGTCGCCGAGACGTGGACCGATTGCGGCCGCATGGCGTCCCATTCCTCGAACCGGAGCGGGCGGTTGTCTAGGCAGGAGGGCAGGCGGAAGCCGTATTCGGCCAGCGTCGCCTTGCGGCGAAAGTCGCCCTTGTACATGCCGCCGATCTGCGGAACCGTGACATGGCTCTCGTCGGTGAAGACGATGGCATTGTCGGGCAGGTATTCGAACAGCGTCGGCGGCGGCTCGCCGGGCTTGCGGCCGGTGAGGTAGCGCGAATAGTTCTCGATGCCATTGCAGGCGCCCGTCGCCTCGATCATCTCGATGTCGAAGGTGCAGCGCTGCTCGATCCGCTGCGCCTCGATGAGCCGGCCCATCTTGGTCAACTCGTCGACCCGAAGCTTCAGCTCGGTCTTGATGCCCTTGATCGCCTGCTGGAGCGTCGGACGCGGCGTGACGTAGTGCGAGTTGGCGTAGACCTTCACGAATTTCAGGTCGTTGATCTTCTTGCCGGTAAGCGGATCAAATTCGGTGATCGACTCGATTTCGTCGCCGAACAGGCCGATGCGCCAGCCGCGATCCTCCAAGTGGGCGGGCCAGAGTTCGATCACGTCGCCACGCACCCGGAAGGTGCCGCGGGCGAAATCGGACTGGATGCGCTTGTATTGGAGAGCCACGAGGTCGGCGACCAGTTGGCGCTGCTCGATCCGCTCGTTCAGCGACACCGTGAACGACATGGCGGTGTAGGTCTCCACCGAGCCGATACCGTAGATGCACGAGACCGACGCGACGATGATGACGTCGTCGCGCTCCAGCAGAGCGCGGGTGGCCGAGTGGCGCATCCGGTCGATCTGCTCGTTGATCGAGGATTCCTTCTCGATGAACGTATCGGAGCGCGGCACATAGGCCTCGGGCTGGTAGTAATCGTAGTAGGAGACGAAATACTCCACCGCGTTGTCGGGGAAGAAGCTCTTGAACTCGCCGTAGAGCTGCGCCGCTAGCGTCTTGTTCGGCGCCAGGATCAGGGCGGGGCGCTGCGTCGCCTCGATGATCTTGGCCATGGTGAAGGTCTTGCCGGAGCCGGTGACGCCGAGCAGCACCTGATCGCGCTCGTTCTTGTTCACCCCCTCCACCAGTTCGGCGATGGCGCGGGGCTGGTCGCCCGCGGGCTCGAACTCGGATTTCAACGTGAAGGCGAGGCCGCCCTCGGATTTCTTCGGCCGCTCCGGGCGATGCGGCGCCCAGGTCTTGCCGTCCCGGAACAGCGGGTTGCCTTCGGTGAGGAGGCGCGACAGGGCGTCCACCGTGGCGGACACGCCGTCGCTGGCCAGCGAACCCTCATCCTCGTTCGCCAGCGCCTCGGGTGCCGGACCGTCTTCCGGCGACGTGATCCCCAACGCCTGCGCAAGGCGTGGGTCGACCTCGGCCGCGTCGCCGAGGGTGAACCCGGCCTGCGGCGCTTCACCGAAACCGCCGGGGGGCGATGCGGCTTTCTTGGGCCTGCCGGGCTTCTTCGGCGGAGCCGGCGGCGTGGGATTCTCCACGGCGGGCAGCCGGTTGCGGTTGAGCGCCGGGCTCAGCAGGGCCGCCAGATGCTCGTCGAGCGGTTTCAGCTCGGGCTTCGAAGCCTTCGCCGAGGAGACGCGGGGTTTGTTCGCAGGAGGCATGGGTGGAATATGGCCCCGCGGAACGAAAGGGGAAAGGGCGGCCCATCGCTTCGCGACGATCAGGAGCGAGACCCATCATGACGACGACGTCGAACCCAATCCATCCGCAGGCGCGGATCGGCCATGTCCATCTCAAGGTCGCGAACCTCGACCGAGCGCTGGCCTTTTATTGCGGAGTGCTCGGCTTCACCCTGAAGGCTCGCTATGGCACCCAGGCCGCCTTCATCGCTGCCGGGGACTACCACCACCATATCGGGCTCAACACGTGGGAGAGCGAAGGCGGCAGCCAGCCGGCGCCCGGCACGACCGGCCTGTTCCACCTCGCCATACTCTACCCCACACGCGCCTCCCTCGCCGATGCCCTGCGCCGCCTCGACGAAGCCGGCATCGCCCTCGACGGCGCCAGCGACCATGGTGTCAGCGAAGCGCTCTACCTGCGTGATCCCGACATGAACGGGGTCGAACTCTACCGGGACAGACCGGAAGCGGACTGGCCGCGTGACGCGGAGGGCGGCCTCACCATGTTCACCCGCCGCCTCGACCTCGCCGATCTCCGCGCGGCTGGAGAGCATTCATGAGGAGCGGCAAACCGTTAGGCGGCAACCCTCCGGTGTGCTACCTGCTTGTTCAGACGGTGCCACCCTCGGTGAGGGTGGCTGAGGCGAGCATGACGGCACCAGACCGTCGCCGCCTCGACGCCCCTCGCTCGAGCAAGGCCGAAGGCCGCGGGAGCGCGCCGGCGGCGGGTGGAAATGAGTAGCGATCCCACCTGTCCCATTGCCTGATGCGAGCGAACTTATGAAAATCCGGACCGGCTACACGATCGGCTACGACACGTTCGGCCCGACGCCGATCACCTTGATGCTCAACGTCCATCCCTCGCGCGCGGGAGACCTGCTGACACCGGAGACGATGACGATCGAGCCGCCGGTGGAGGCCCACAGCTACCTCGATCCGTTCGGCAACGTCTGCACCCGCATCCTCGCCCCCGGTGGCCGGATCACGGTGTCGGCCGATTTCATGATCGAAGATTCCGGCGAGCTGGACGAGCTCGTACCCGAGGCGAAACAGCATCCGGTGCAGGATCTGCCGGACGACGTCATGCCGTTCCTGCTCGGCAGCCGCTACTGCGAGACCGACAAGCTCTCGAACATCGCCTGGGGCCTATTCGGGACCACACCCGAGGGCTGGGCACGGGTCCAGGCGATCCACGATTTCGTGCATCGGCACATCAAGTTCGATTACCAGCAGGCCGACGCCACCCGTACGGCCTACGAGGCCTATACCCAGAAGATCGGCGTCTGCCGCGACTTCACCCATTTGGCCGTGGCCTTCTGCCGCTGCATGAACATCCCGGCGCGGTACTGCACCGGCTATCTCGGGGATATCGGCGTGCCCGTGGTGCCGCCGGGTGACTTCTCGGCTTGGCTCGAAGTTTATCTCGACGGGCGCTGGTTCACCTTCGACGCCCGCAACAACAAGCGCCGCATCGGCCGCATCCTCATCGCGCGCGGCCGCGACGCCACCGACGTGGCGATCTCCACGAGCTTCAGCACGGCCCTGCTCGCGAGCTTCGACGTGCATACCGACGAGATCAGCGAGACCGGCGAGCTGACCCCCGTCGCCTGAAGCGGACCCACGCCGGATCGACATCCGACCTCCCGCGTTCTGGTAGACACATTCCCTCCTTAGCCGGTCCCCCCATCGGATGGGCCGAGGAGGAATGCACCTCTATTGGAGACAGCATGTCGGACAGGATCAAGGGTACGGCGCTCATCGCCGGTGCGAGCGGCATCGTCGGCAACAACCTCGCCCGTCACCTCGTCGCCGAGGGCTGGAACGTCCTGGGTCTGGCACGCCGGCCCGTGGATATCGAGGGTGTGACCCCGGTGACGGCGGACCTCACCGATCCTGTTTCCCTGCGGGCGGCCTTGTCGGACCTCGCGCCGACGCATGTGTTCATCACCACCTGGATGCGGCAGGCGACCGAGGCCGAGAATTGCCGCGTCAATGGCGCCATGGTGCGCAACCTCCTCGACGCCCTGCAAGCGGCTCCACTGCGCCACGTCGCGCTAGTGACCGGCCTCAAGCATTATCTCGGGCCCTTCGAAGCCTACGGGAAGGGGACGCTGCCACAGACTCCGTTCCGCGAGGACCAGGACCGCCTGCCGGTGGAGAACTTCTACTACGTGCAGGAGGATGAGGTCTTCGCCGGTGCCGAGCGCCAGGGATTCGGCTGGAGCGTGCACCGTCCGCACACCATCGTCGGCTATGCCCTCGGCAACGCCATGAACATGGGTGTGACGCTGGCCGTCTACGCGTCCCTCTGCCGAGAGACCGGACGGCCGTTCCTGTTCCCGGGCTCGTCGCAGCAATGGAACGGCCTGACCGACGTCACCGATGCGCGGCTGCTGGCCCGTCATCTCGCCTGGGCTTCCACCGATCCCGCCGCGGCGAACACCGCGTTCAACGTGGTCAACGGCGACGTCTTCCGCTGGTCGTGGATGTGGGGCCGCATCGCGGAATGGTTCGGCCTCGAACCGGCTCCCTATCCCGGCTCGCCGACCCCACTCGAGGAGCAGATGGCGCAGGACGGGCCGGTCTGGGCCGAGCTGGCGAAACGCCATGGCTTGGTCGAGTCCGATCTCGACCGTCTCGCCTCCGCATGGCACACCGATGCGGATCTCGGCCGTCCGATCGAGGTTGTCACCGACATGGCGCGCAGCCGCCGGCTCGGCTTCCTCGATTATCAGCCCAGCGACGACAGCTTCCTCGACCTGTTCGGCCGGCTGCGGGCCGAAAAAGTCATTCCCTGAGACAGCATTCACTGAGACAGAAAGTGACGATGCAATCTGAAATGCCGGCCTCGCCCACCCCAGCGCTTCCCGAACTCGACTCGGAGACCCTGGCCTTCGCGGGCCGGGTGTTTCAATACGCGCGGGCGGGGCATGTGGACGAGTTGGCAGAACTGTTCGCCCAGGGGCTCCCGGCGAACCTCCTCAACGACAAGGGCGACAGCCTGCTGATGCTGGCCGCCTATAACGGGCAGGTCGAGACCACGCGCCTTATCCTCGACAACGGTGGCGACCCCGAACTCTCCAACGACCGCGGACAGACGCCGCTGGCCGGCGCCGCCTTCAAGGGCGACATGGCCGTGGTAGAGTTGCTGCTGGAGAAGGGCGCCACGATCGACGGCACCGGAACCGGTACGCGCACGGCGCTGATGACGGCGGCCATGTTCAACCGCACCGAGATGGTGGAACTGCTCCTGTCGAAAGGCGCCGACCCAACCAAGCGCGACGGAAACGGGCAGAGCGCCGCCGATCTCGCCCGCTCCATGAATGCTGCGGATACCCCGTTTCAGCTCGAGGCCGCCGAACGACTCGCCCGACTCGTGATCGATTGAGCCGGGTTTTCATGATTCACCAGGGGCGAAGCGGCATGACAACTCGGCTTTCGATCGCGCGCGCGTCCTCCCTGTCCCTGCTGGCCGGCACGCTGACGCTCACTCCAAGTGCGCACGCCGAGGAATGGCCGATGTTCGGCCGCGACCATACCAACCGGCATTTCTCGCCGCTCACAGTCATAGACCGAGGCAACGTCGCCAAGCTGCGCCCGGCCTGGATCTTCCAGACAGGGATCACCGGCTACTTCCAGGCCGAGCCGGTAGTGGTGGACGGCGTGATGTATCTCTCCACCACGCAGAACCACGTGGCTGCCCTGGAGGCGAAGACCGGCCGGGTGATCTGGACCTACACCCACAAGGCCCGGACGGAGAAGATCTTCGGCCCGCCCTCGAATCGCGGTGTCGCGGTCTCGGGCGGCAAGGTCTTCGAGGCGACCATGGACGGGCGGGTCCTCGCTCTCGACGCCAAGACAGGCAAGGTCTTGTGGGACCATGAGGCCGTCCGCCCGGAGGAGGGCGAGTCCGAAACCGCCTCCGATCTCGCCGGAACGCTCGGCGCGGGTGCGATCCAGGGATCGAGCCGGCTCGGGTTCAAGATGCCGCCCCTCGTGGCCGACGGGCTCGTCATCGTCGGCGTGGCCGGGGCCGGTTACGGCCTCCACGTGGAGGACGAGAAGGGCGGGCTCGACGGCGGCGCCGTGGTCGGGATCGAAGGCGGCTACGGACGCCGCGGCTGGCTCGCCGCTTACGATGCGGCCACCGGCGAGGAGCGCTGGCGCTGGTACGTCACCAAGGAGGATGGCTGGGAAGGCGGCTTCGTCGAGAAGACCGCCGATGGTGTACCGCTCAACCGCGACATCGCCGCCGAGAAGGCGGCAGCCCCCCGGCAGAGGGAGGCCTGGAAGGTCGGCGGTGGCTCGCTCTGGATGACCCCGGCCTACGATGCCGATCTCGGCCTGATCTATGTCGGCACCGGCAACCCCGCACCGCAGAATTTCGGCCTCTCGCGGCCCGGCGACAACCTCTACACGATGAGCCTCGTTGCGCTCGACGTGAAAACCGGCACGCTGCGCTGGTACTATCAGCAGGTCCCGCACGACGAATGGGGCTATGACGTCGCGAGCCCGCCCTTCCTGCTCGATTACGCGACGCCGCAGGGTCCGGTGAAGGCGGTGGCCGAGGCGAGCAAGACCGGCTGGCTCTACGTTCACGACCGGGCGACCGGCACGCTCCTCGGCAAGTCCGCGCCGCTCACGACTCAAAAGAACCTCTACGCACCGCCCACAGAAACCGGAACCGTGGTCAGCCCCGGTCCCCTCGGGGCGATCTCCTGGCATCCGGTCGCCTTCGATCCGACGACGAGCATGGCCTACGCCCAGGTCCGGCACGGCGCGACCACCTATACGGTGAGGACCGTCCCGGCCTCGAATAGCAGGCCGCAGATCCGCTTCACCGAGACGAGCGAAGCGAAGGGAGAGCCCTCCTTCAGCACGCTCACGGCCGTCGATCTCGCCAAGGGCGGCGCGATCAAGTGGTCGGTCAAGGCGGGAAGCCGCCTTTCGGGCGGCACCCTCGCTACCGCTGGCGGCTTGGTCTTCTCCGGCGAGGAGGACGGCCATCTCGACGCCCATGACTCTGCCAATGGCGAGATGCTGTGGCGGTTCCAGTGCGGCGCCGGGATCGGCGGGCCACCGATCACCTATTCGCTGGAGGGCCGGCAATACGTGGCGGTGGCGGCCGGTGGAGCCTCCTTCACCAAGGGCTCGGGCTTCGGCACGGGCGACGCGCTCGTCGTGTTCGCCCTGCCGGACTGACGGGCTCTCGTCATTTTGCATGCCTGCCTCGACGGACTTCACATCGCCTTTAAGCGTGGCGCATTCGGCCGCGGCGACTCCGTGCCGGACCTCCCTCCTGCAAGCTTGGCCTGCAAGGCTACGAACCACCGTGGTAGGGGTTCGAGAATCGGCATGATCGAGGGGTCGGCGTACGACGGACGCCAGCTTGCGATGACCGGGCGAAGCGCATTTGCCCAATGGCGGGAAGCGATCACATGAACCCCAACACCCGGCGCTGGCTCATCAGTAGCGTCTTCGGCCTGTTCGTGGGCTGGGCGATCGGCGGGGTGATCTTCCCCGCCCTGACCGCCCTCATCGGTATGATGGTCCGACCCAACCCCGGAATGCGGGATGCCGCCATACCCTGGCCGGGACCGGCTTTAGACATGCTGCCTTTCCTCGCCATCGGTCTTCAGGCCGCCGTGGTGATCGCCGTGACGCTCCTCCTTGCCCGCGTGGGCGATGAGCGTCGACGCATCGGCTGGGGCTGCCTCGCCGTCGGGGGTGCCATCCTGCTGAACGGTATCGTCCTCCTGGCGGTCACGGGCGTCCTGGGCTGGCTTCTCGATCAGAACCCTGGCGGCGCCAGCGGTGATGAAGCGAGCGTCGGCTTCTTCCTATTGCTGTTGAGCCTGCCCTACGCCCTGCTCTGCATCGCGCTGCTGGCGGGCGGGGCGGTGATTCTGCGCAAGCGCCCGCCTTCGCCGGCGCAGGGAGGAACAGGACGGTCCGGACTGTGATCAGGGCGTGACGACCTCCGCCACCCCTCAAGCGGCTCACCTGTTCGCCGCCGGTCGGATGTGACAGGAGGACACAGGCGGCGTGCCGCTTGCATTGGCCGGCCGAGATCACGGGAGCCCGCACCACCCCATGTCGACCGATGTTTCCGAGACGCGACAGCCCACCGACCGCGGCTCTCCCGTAGTTCGCACGATCGCGATGCCCGCGGACACCAATCCGGCCGGGGACATTTTCGGCGGCTGGCTGATGGGACAGATGGATCTGGCGGCGGGCAACGTCGCTGCGCGCCGCGCGCGGGGCCGCTGCGCCACGATCTCCGTGGATGCCATGACCTTCCATCGCCCTGTCATCGTCGGCGACGAGGTCAGCATCTATGCCTGGATCGTGAAGGTCGGCCGCACCTCGCTTCGCATCCAGGTCGAGGTCTGGCGCCGCGAGCGCGAAGGCGAGACCACCATGAAGGTGACGGAAGGCCTGTTCACCTTCGTCGCCATCGGCAGCGACCGCCGTCCGAGGCCGATCCCGCCGGAAGTGGAAGAGACCTGGGAGGTGTGAGGTTCGCTCCCGCCGGGAATGAGCGGGACCGTATCACCACCACGATGTACCGCGTCCCAATTCGCCGACGTCGAGATGGTGGGCGATGGAGGCGCCGATATCCGCGAAGGTTTCCCTACGCCCGAGTGACCGGGCGGAAAGACCGGGACCGAAGGCCAGGACCGGTACCTGCTCGCGGGTATGCTCCGTCCCCGGCCAGGTCGGGTCGTTGCCATGGTCGGCGGTGACGATGCAGACATCGCCCTCCGCGAGCACCGCATGGATCTCGGGCACGCGCGCATCGAAGCGCTCCAGCTCGGCGGCGTAGCCGGGCACATCGCGGCGGTGGCCGTATTCCGTGTCGAAATCGACCAGGTTCAGGAAGACCAGCCCGCCCTCGGGAAGGGTGCGGAACGCGGCCAGCGCCGCATCGAGGCAGGCAATGTTGCCGGCGGCCTTGATCTCGCGGCCCGTGGCGCGGTGGGCGAAGATGTCGCCGATCTTGCCGACGCTGACCACGACGCGTCCCCGCTCGCTCAGGCGGTCGAGGAGGGTTTCGCCCGGCGGCTGCGTGGCGAAATCCTTTCGGTTCGCGGTGCGCCGGAAACCGGTCTCCTCGGAACCGAGGAAGGGGCGGGCGATGACCCGGCCGATGCGGTAGGGATCGCAGATCTCGCGGGCGGTCCGACAGAGCTCGTAGAGCCGGTCCAGCCCAAACGTTTCCTCGTGGGCGGCGATCTGGAAGACGCTGTCGGCCGAGGTGTAGAAGATCGGCTTACCCGTCCGGACGTGCTCCGCCCCGAGACGCTCGACGATGGGGATGCCCGCGGCGTGGCAATCGCCGAGGATACCGGAGAGTCCGCCCCGTTCGATCAGCGTTTGGGTGAGCGCAGTGGGGAAGGCCGGCACCCTGTCGGGAAAGTAGCCCCATTCCTCGGTGACGGGGGCGCCCGCGATCTCCCAATGACCGGAGGGCGTGTCCTTGCCGGGCGCGGTCTCAATGGCATGGCCGTATGCCCCATCGACCGAGCCGGATGGCTCGAGCCCGGGCGGGATGCGGCCACTCGCCCCCTCGGCGGCGAGACCGAGGCCGAGACGCGTCAAATTCGGCAGAGCGAGGGGGCCGCCTCGCAGGCCCTCGCGATCGCCCACACCGGCGGTGCAGGCTTCCGCGATATGGCCAAGCGTGTCCGAGCCCTCGTCGCCGTAGCGGGCAGCGTCCGGCCCTCCGCCGATGCCGACCGAATCGAGGACGATGAGAAAGACGCGCGCCATGGGTCCCGTCGTGTTCAGGCCGGGACCACGTCTTCGGTGGTGGCGCTGTTAAGATCGAAGGCGGCAGCGAACAGGGCCTTCGTGTATTCGGTCTGCGGCCGGGCGAAGATGGCCTCCGCCGGGCCTTCCTCCACGACCTTGCCGTTCTGCATCACCAGCACGTAGTTCGCCAACGCGCGCACGACCTTGAGGTCGTGACTGATGAAGAGGTAGGCGAGCTTGCGCTCTTTCTGCAGGTCGCGGAGCAGGGTGACGATCTGCGCCTGAACCGACCGGTCGAGGGCCGAGGTCGGCTCGTCGAGGACGACGAAGCGGGGTTTCAGCACCATGGCGCGGGCGATGGCGATGCGCTGGCGCTGGCCGCCGGAGAACTCGTGCGGATAACGATCCATCGTCGCCGGATCGAGACCGACATCGGTGAGCGCCTTGGCGACCACGGCGCGACGCTCTGCCCGCGACTTCACCGCCCCCTGTACCACGAGGCCCTCGGCGACGATGTCGGCAACCGTCATGCGCGGCGAGAGCGAGCCGTAGGGATCCTGGAAAACCACCTGCATGTCGCGGCGGAACGGTCGCATCGGTCCGGGGCCGAGCCCGGCGATGGACTGGCCGAGGAAGACGATAGGGCCCTCGCTGCCGGTGAGGCGCAGCAGGGCGAGCCCCAGAGTGGTCTTGCCCGATCCGGATTCCCCGACGATCCCGATCGTCTCCCCCTCGCGCACGGCGAGGGACACACCATCCACCGCTTTCACGTGGAAAGTGGTGCGCCGGAGAAGCCCCTCGCGGACCGGGAACCACACCTTGAGCGGACCGGCTTCGAGCAGGTGCGGAGCGTCGTCCGCAACCGGGTTCGCACGCCCCTTCGGTTCCGAGGCGAGCAGGCGCTGGGTATATTCGTGTTTGGGCCTGGCGAAGATCTCGTCGACCGGCCCCGCTTCGACGATGCGGCCGGCGAGCATCACGCAGACCCGCGAGGCGATGCGCTGCACGATGCCGAGATCGTGGGTGATGAACAGCATCGACATACCGAGACGCTTCTGTAGGTCGGCGAGCAATGTCAGGATCTGCGCCTGGACGGTGACGTCGAGGGCGGTGGTCGGCTCGTCCGCCACCAGCAGGTCCGGCTCGCAGGCGAGCGCCATGGCGATCATGACGCGCTGGCGCTGCCCCCCCGACAGTTCGTGCGGATAGGCGCCCATGCGCCGCTCGGCGTCGCGGACGCCGACGAGTTCGAGCAATTCGAGGATACGGGCACGGGCCTTGCGGCCGGACAGGCCGCGATGAATCTCCAGAACCTCGCCGATCTGCCGCTGGATCGTGTGCAGCGGATTGAGCGAGGTCATCGGCTCCTGGAACACCATGGTGATGTCGGCACCGCGGATCTTGCGCAGCTCCGGCTCCGGCAAGGCCAGAATGTCCCGTCCCTTGAACAGGATGCGACCGCCGGGATGGACGGCGCTGCCATCGAGGAGACGCAGGATCGACAGGGCCGTCACCGACTTGCCCGACCCGGACTCGCCGACCAGGGCCACGGTCTCACCCTTGTGAATCGTGAAGCTCACGCGATCCACCGCCAGCGTCTCACGCTCACGCGAGCGAAAGGCGACCGACAGGTCTTGGACGTCGAGCAGCGTGTCAGTCATCGAGGGAAGGGCACCGGGTCCGCGGATTGGGGAAGCCGAGGTTCTTATAGCGCGGCGCGATGAGATCGGCGAACGGCGATTGATCCGGCGCCAGACCGCATTACAAACGCCCCGTGACGTCCCTCCGCAGCCTGATCCTCGCCTGTTGTCTCCTCGCCGCCGCGCCGGCCTCGGCCGAGGTGGCGACGGAGACCGTGGAGCAGGCGCTCTGCCGCCTGATCGAGGATTCAGCCAGGGTGCGCGGCCTGCCCGTGCCGTTCCTGACACGGCTGATCTGGCGGGAAAGCAGTTTTCGCGTCACGGCCGTGAGTCCGGTGGGCGCGCAGGGTGTCGCGCAGTTCATGCCGGGCACGGCACGCGAGCGCGGGCTGACCGACCCGTTCGATCCCGAACAGGCGATCCCCCACGCCGCCCATCTCCTCGCCGATCTCAATCGCCAGTTCGGAAATCTCGGCCTCGCGGCCGCGGCCTATAACGGCGGCGCGGGCCGGGTCTCGGGCTGGCTCGCCGGAACGGGCGGCCTGCCCGCCGAGACGCGCGCCTATGTCATGGCGATCACCGGTGCACCGGCCGAGGATTGGCGCGGGGGCGCGGCCGTCAACGGTGCCGAGGGGGAGGCAGAAGCCCCCAAGAAGGAATCATCGAAGGCGGAAGCGCCGAAGACCTGCCTGCAGGTCACCGCCGCGTTGCGGATACCCTCACGCGGCGATCGCTTCGCCCTCGGCGGCAACGAGGGGCCGGCCGCCCCTTGGGGCATTCAGCTCGCCGGAAATTTCTCGAAATCCCTCGCCCTCCAGAGCTTCTCCCGCACCCGGAAACTCTATGCCGGCGTGATCGGCGAGGTGCGGCCGATGATCATCGGGACGCGCCTGCGCAGTCGCGGCACACGCGCCTTCTACCGGATCCGCATTCCGGCCGAGAGCCGGGCGGCGGGCGATATCCTGTGCGGCCGCATCCGCAAGGTCGGAGGCGCCTGCATCGTGCTGCGCACCTGAATCCGAAAAACCCTTCTTCCGGTCATGAATCCGCCGTGCGGCACGTGTCATTCGGGTCTTCGTTTCCCCGTTTGAGAGATGCATGACCCGCGCCTTCGCCGCCTTCGCCACTCTCGCCTGCCTCGCACTGGCCGCCCTCGGGGTCACGGCCTGTTCGCCCCTCGCCCTCTTCGATGCCATCGGCCCGCGCGACCAAGGCGGCCGGCTCGCCCAGAAGAGCGCCGCCTTCGGCACCCATCCGCGGCAGCGCCTCGATGTCTTCACGCCCGTCGGCGGCGCGGCGGATGCGACGGTCTTGGTCTTCTTCTATGGCGGCTCGTGGAAATCGGGCGCAAAGGACGATTACGAATTCGTCGGTCAGGCCTTGGCGGCCCAGGGTTTCGTCACCGTCATCCCCGATTACCGGGTCTACCCGGAAGTGCGGTTCCCCGACTTCCTCGATGACGGTGCCGCCGCAATCGCCTGGGTCCGCGACAACATCGCCGAATATGGCGGCGACCCGCGCCGCATCGTTCTCGCGGGCCATTCGGCCGGGGCCTACAATGCCCTGATGCTCGGGCTCGATCCGCGCTACCTGCGCAAGGTGGGGGTCGACCCGAAGGTGATCCGGGCCGTGGCCGGTCTATCCGGCCCCTATGACTTCCATCCTTTCGACCAGGACACCTCGCGGGACGTATTCGGACAGGCCCCCGATCCGGCGGCGACGCAGCCGATCACCTTCGCCGGACCTCATTCGCCCCCAGCCTTCCTCGCCAGCGGAGACAACGACACCATCGTGCGCCCGCAGAATACCCAGAGCCTCGCGGCGCGGCTGCGCGCGGTGCGCGTGCCGGTGCAGGAGCGGATCTATCCCGGTCTCGACCATGCCGACACGCTTCTAGCCCTCTCGGTCACCTTCCGTTCGAAGGCGCCGGAACTGTCGGAAATGACGACATTCCTCAAGCAATATGCCGGCACTCAACAGCACGTTCGCTCGGTCTCGCGGTGGGACCGTTAGGAGAGCGCCGGATGACAGGGGGACGAGCCATGCGCGACGACGACACGGACCGGCCGAAGCGCACGGTCTCCCATACGATGGGCGAGAGCCTCGACACCCTCTCCCTCGACGAGATCGCCGAGCGGATCGCCCTGCTGCGCGCCGAGATCGAGCGGCTGGAATCGGCCCGAACGGGCAAGAAGACTGCCCTGGACCGGGCATCCTCGATTTTCAAACTATAGGCGCGGAAGCTCCGGGCGCGGCCGCGCCCTCCCGCCTCATGGCATCCTCTTCCGCCCCCAGCCGGGCGATGTCATCGGCCACGACCGCCTCGAGTCCACGCGCGATCTTCAGCACCCGCGTCGGCTCGCCGACCCGCATCACCAGGACGATGGTCTCGCGATCGGCGCAGCCGGGCTCGCCACAGGCGATTTCGTTGACGGCAAGGACGTCATCCTCGCCGAGCCCGAGACCCAGGCGAAGCTCGCCTTTCAGCCTCGCCGCATCGGCCAACCGTGCGGCCGAGCGGGCGCGGGCATCCTTGAGGGAAAAGAACGCCATCAGGCGGCGGCACGCTGCCAGGCGGGAAACGGATCGGGCAGGGCGCGGTACGGCGCCGGATCGAACCGCGTCACATCCTCGGAACCGACCAGGCAGGCATCGAGTGCGGCGGTGATCGCTTCCTCGTCGAGACCCGTCCCGATGAAGACGAGTTCCTGGCGGCGGTCGCCCCAGGGCTCGCTCCAGTTCCGGGACAGGTGACTGCGCCACTCCGCATCCTCCGGCCAGCGCGCCTTCGGCACGCAGGCCCACCATGCCCCCATCGGCGAAACCCGCGCGATGGAACCCGCGAGGGAGAATTCGCCGACCCAGTCCGGGCGCGTCGCCAGCCAGAAATGCCCCTTCGCGCGGATGAGGCCCGGCCATGTCGCCTTGGTGAAAGCGTCGAACGCCTCGGGGGCGAAGGGACGGCGGGCGCGGTAGACGAAGGAGCCGATTCCGTATTCCTCGGTTTCGGGCACATGTTCGGCGGCACCGTAGAGCTCCTTGAACCAGAGCGGGTGCTCCTGCGCCTTCTCTTCGCTGAACAGGCCGGTATCCAGAACCCGATCGAGCGCGACGCGGCCATGGGAAGCCTCGACGATGTGGGCATCGGCATTGAGCCCGCGTATCACCGAGCGGACCAGAGCGAGCTGATCCGCCCCGACATCACCCGCCTTGTTGACGACGACCACATCGGCGAACTCGATCTGTTCTACGAGAAGGTCGACGAGGGTCCTGGCATCTTCCTCTCCCGCGGTCTGGCCCCGGTCGCGCAGGAACGCCGTCGAACCGTAATCGCGCAGGAGACTCACCGCGTCGGCCACGGTGACCATGGTGTCGAGGCGAGCGACGTCGCTCAGCGCAGCCCCGTCTTCGTCGCGGAAGGAGAAGGTGCTCGCCACCGGCAGCGGCTCGGCGATGCCCGTGCCCTCGATCAGGAGGTAATCGAACCGCCCTTCCTCGGCGAGCGTCCGGACTTCGGCCAGGAGATCGTCCCGCAGCGTGCAGCAGATGCAGCCATTGGTCATCTCCACCAGGCGTTCGTCGGTGCGAGAGAGGTTGGCGCTGCCCTCGCGGATGAAGGCGGCGTCGATATTCACCTCACTCATGTCGTTGACGATCACGGCGACGCGTCGCCCCTCGCGGTTGTTGAGAATGTGGTTCAACAGCGTCGTCTTGCCGGCACCGAGAAAGCCGGAAAGGACGGTGACGGGGAGACGGTGATCGCGCTGGCTCATCAGATATCCACAATGCAATGTAATACCATTACATTTTGTAGGATCGTGCCTGTCAATCGCCGTTCGAAAATCTCTGTCCACGGGTAGACAGAGGAGGGTCGAAAAGCGCGCTCCGCGTGTTAGGGGAGGGCCATCCCGGCAGAGTCGCGGCAAAGGTGCAGCCGCTGGCCGGCGATCGCCCGAGGATGGAATCCAGTGCGACCCTGGCGAGAAGGACCGGGAGACCGGCGAAGCTACCATCACGGCAACCTCAAAGAGGCGCTGATCGAAGCGGCGCGCCGGTTCATCGCCGAACGTGGGGTGGGCGGTTTCACCCTGGTGGATGCGGCACGCCTCGTCGGCGTGACACCGGCCGCGCTCTATCGCCATTTCCGGGGTCGCGAAGCTCTGCTGGAGGAGGTGGCCGGCCGTGGCTTCACCGACCTCGCCGAGCGTCTGGCACGCTCCCTCACCTCACGCGGAACACCACTGGAGCGCTTCACCCGAATGGGGGAAGCCTATCTCGCCTTCGCGGAGGAAGAGCCCGGCTATTATGCCGCCATCTTCGAGACGCGAGGCGCCCCGATGACGGCGGAGCAAGCAGCCTCCGACGTCCCGCCGAGGCCAAGCCCCTTCGACCTTCTGCTCGAAGCGCTGAAATCGACGTTTCCGGATGGCTTCGGCGGAGTCGAGCCTCGTTTCGTCGCCCTGGAAGTCTGGGCCCTCTCGCACGGGCTCGCCACGCTCTCGGCCTCCGGCCATCTGCCGAAGGGGCCGGGCATGCCGGACAAATACGAACTGTTACGCGCCGGCGTGCTGGCCCTCGTCCATGGCGCGGGTCGTCCCCGACACTCGGCCTGACACTCTCTGAGAACGACCCTTGAAACCACCACGTCGCGTTCGCAAGTAAATGTGGTTCACATTAACATCGGAGCTGTGAGCCGTGAGCTTTTCCTCGACCTCTCCCTGGGCCACCGGCAAAGCCTGCCGCAGCGGTCCGTTTCCCCGCCGCTCTTTCGAGATCGGCGCCGTCGTCGTCGCGTTCTTCTACTGGTGGCCGCTGGCGGCGGCCTACATCGCCTGGAAGGTGGCGGGTTACCCGGCATTGTCCGAACTGCGCGGCATGATCGGCCGCGGCTCTGATTGGCAGGCGGGCATGCGCAAATCGCGCTTTGCCCAGGCGTTCGAGGCCGCGGATCTGCGCGGCACCGGTAACCTCGCCTTCGACGATTACCGCCGCGCCGAGCTCGACCGGCTCAACGCCCAGCGCAAGGCGCTGCAGGAGGAGAGCCGTGCCTTCGCCGAGTTCGTAGAGGAACTGAAGCGCGCCAAGGACCGCGAGCAGTTCGACGCCTTCATGGCCAAGCGCAATACGAGCGGCCCGACGCAGAACGTCTGATCGATACCCCATCCGGGGTCACGGAGGGCTTCCGGCAGCAATGCCGGGAGCCCTTTTTCGTTCGTCCAGTGGCCCGATCAATCCTGCAGTTTCTTCAGGTGATGCAGGGCAATGAAATGCAGGCAGAAGCCGAGGATCAGCGCCGTCACGCTCACCGCACCCGGCTCGGTCTGGAAGAACCGCAGCGAGACGCTCCACGCCTCGGCGCGGGACAGGCGGTGGTCATACCCCTCGTAGAGCCGCATCCCCGGCAGGAAGAAGCCGACCATCACCAGGGACGCCCCGAGCGTGTTGAGGAACGTGGCGCGATAGCGGACCCGGTCGTTACGGGCGGACTTGCTCATGGGCGTGCTGTTTCGGATAAGTTTCATCGACGATCCGGACCACCCTGTTTGCCTCGCTCCGACGACCGGGACGCGCCCCCACCGCGTCATGGCCGCGCTTCTTTATCGGATTTTCATGCCCCGGGGGGCCATAAGGGCGGGAGTTCAAAAGAGCGTGGGGTCGGTCCGGTGCCGCTCGTGGCACGGTGGGCCGCTTCTCGGGGGAGTGAAGGCGATGGCGAATACGGACGTTACCGGCGCGGAGATCCGCGCGACGGTCACGGTGGTCGACCATCCCCTGGTCCAGCACAAGTTGACACTGCTCCGACAGAAGGAGCGCTCGACCAAGGGCTTCCGCCAGATCCTCAACGAGATCGGGATGCTCCTCGCCTATGAGGTCACCCGCGACCTTCCCCTGGAGCGGGTGACGATCGAAACGCCGATCCAGGCGATGGAAGCGCCGCAGATCGCGGGCAAGAAGCTGGTTCTCGCCCCGATCCTGCGCGCGGGCGTCGGCTTCCTCGACGGCATGCTCTCGCTGGTGCCCTCCGCGCGCGTCGCCCATGTCGGGCTCTATCGCGACCCCGAGACGCTTGAGGCGGTGGAATACTATTTCAAGGCACCGTCCGACCTCGCCGACCGCACCGTCCTCGTCCTCGACCCTATGCTCGCCACGGCCAATTCGGCCATCGCCGCCATCGACCTCCTGAAGCAGCGCGGCGCGCGCGACCTGCGCTTCGTCTGCCTTCTCGCCGCGCCGGAAGGCGTCGCCAAGCTCCAGGCGAGGCATCCCGACGTGCCGGTCTGGACCGCCTCCATCGACAGCCACCTCAACGACCACGGCTATATCGTGCCCGGCCTCGGGGATGCCGGCGACCGGATGTACGGCACCCGTTGAGACAGTCCTCGCTTACCAACTGCGCCCTTGCCAACCCGCCCTCCGGCCGCACATGACGGGTCAAGCCAACCGGAGATGTGATGCGATGACGTCAAGCCCAGACCTGCCCGAGACCATGCGCCAGATCCGGTTCGCGGGAGCAGGTGGGCCGGACGTCCTGACGCTCGAGACGGTGCCGCTGCCCCAGCCCGGTCCCGGCCAAGTGCTCATCGAAGTGGTCGCGGCCGGCGTGAACCGGCCCGACATCCAGCAACGCGAAGGCAAATATCCGCCGCCGAAGGGCGCCACCGAAATCCCGGGCCTCGAAGTCGCCGGCCGGATCGCGGCCCTCGGCGAGGGGGCTGAGGGCTTCGCCATCGGCGACGAGGTCTGCGCCCTCACCATCAGCGGCGGATATGCCGAATTCGCCGTGGCCGAGACCGGACAATGCCTGCCGCGCCCGGCTCCGCTCTCGCTGATCGAGGCCGCCGGACTGCCGGAGACCTATTTCACCGTCTACAGCAACGTTATCGAGCGCGGACGCCTGAAGCCGGGCGAAAGCTTCCTCGTCCATGGCGGATCGAGCGGCATCGGTTCTACGGCGATCCAGATGGCGAAGCTGCACGGCGCGCGGGTCTTCGCCACCGCCGGCTCGACCGAGAAATGCACGTTCTGCAAGGAGCTCGGCGCCGACGAGGCGATCAATTACCGCGAGACGGATTTTGCCGAGGAGATCAAGCGCCTCACCGAGGGCAAGGGCGTCGACGTCATCCTCGACATGGTGGGCGCGCCCTACCTCGCCCGCAACCTCGCCTCCCTGGCGATCGAGGGACGCCTCGTGCAGATCGCCTTCATGCAAGGCTACAAGGTCGAGAGTTTCAGCATGACGCCGATCATGATGAAGCGGCTCACATTCACCGGTGCGACCCTGCGGGCGCGTCCCAAAGCGGAGAAGGCGGCCATCGCCGAGGGCCTGCGTCGGGACATCTGGCCACTCCTCGCCGACGGCCGGATGAAGCCGATCATCCACGCCACCTTCCCTTTGGAGAAGGCGTCCGAGGCCCATGCGCTCATGGAGTCGAGCGCGCATCTCGGCAAGATCATGCTGACGACCGGGCGCTGAAGCAGGACTTCACCTCGATAGCGGTGCGGCTTTTCCGTCAGATGCCACCGCCAGGGCCGATCGCGTCGGAACAGGGAGCTCGGCCGTCGCGTTCAACTCACCAGATGGGACATCAATGTCTCAGGTTGAACATGACGGCCGCACTCGGCCGAGCTCCGAAAGATTTTCCATGGCAGAACGACTCGACGGTCAGAACGCACGTCAAGGCAAGAAGGGCAAGCCGGTCCTCTACGTCCTGATCGGCAGCCTCGTCCTCCTCGCCATCGCGATCACCGGTCTGATGACCTGGCAGGGTGCGAATTCCCCGAAGGACTACGCGTCGCAGAGCCAGGACGCTTCCCGCGCTCAAGTCACCGGTTCCGTGAATGGGGCCGGAAACGGAGCGTCGTCCGCGAACACCGGCAACGTTCCCGCTGGAAACCCGGCCTACCCGGCGCCGGCCCAGCCGTCGGCTAACGGTGGCCAGAAATAAGCCAGACGTCATGTCGGTTCTAACGACCGGCAACGACGACAGCGCGCTACGGCATTGCAGCGGACTTAACCGCTTCGAAGCCGTAGCGTTTTTTTTGAGAAGCGTCGTTGATCTGGAGAGATCCATCGCAAGATGTCTTCGCCCGATGAGCCACGACCCTCACTCGGGGCCTGAGCTTTCACGGACTGCCGTCTCTCAGCGGGTCGGAACCGGGACTTCGCCGCGATAATCGTAGAAGCCGCGCTTCGTCTTCCGGCCGAGCCAGCCGGCTTCGACATATTTCACCAGAAGCGGGCAAGGGCGGTACTTCGAATCCGCCAGCCCTTCGTAGAGCACCTGCATCACCGAGAGGCAGGTATCGAGACCGATGAAATCGGCCAGCTGCAGCGGGCCCATCGGATGGTTGGCGCCGAGCTTCATCGCGGTGTCGATGGCCTCCACGGAGCCGACGCCCTCGTAGAGCGTATAGATCGCCTCGTTGATCATCGGCAGCAGGATGCGGTTGACGATGAAGGCCGGGAAATCCTCCGACATGGTGGAGGTCTTGCCGAGCTTGGCGATGAAGGCCTTGGCGGAGACGTAAGTCGGGTCCGCCGTGGCGATGCCCCGGATCAGCTCCACGAGCTGCATGACCGGAACCGGATTCATGAAATGGATGCCGATGAACCGCTCCGGCCGGTCGGTCGCGGCTGCGAGGCGCGTGATCGAGATCGACGACGTGTTGGTCGCCACGATGGCATCAGGGTTCAGCGACGGGCACAGGGCGGTGAAGATCTGGCGCTTGGTCGCCTCGTCTTCCGTCGCCGCCTCGATGACGAGATCGCAGGGGGCGAGGTCGTCGTAGCTTTCGGCGGCGAGGATACGCGCGACGCCACTGCGCCTCTGCTCATCGGTGATCGTGCCTTTGGAGACCTGACGTGCCAGATTGCCGTCGATCGTCGCGAGCCCGCTATGGATGCGGGCGGTGTCACGGTCGTTCAGCCGCACGTCCAACCCGGCCATGGCGCAGACATGGGCGATGCCGCTTCCCATCTGGCCGGCGCCGATGATTCCGACGGTCTTGATCTCGATGGCCATCGCTTGAACTCGCACCCCTGAGGCGCGGCCGGTTCGGCCGCAGAACGCCCGCCTAGCGATCGAGGCGTTGGCACCGCAATTGAAATGCGGCGCACAAAATTCCTAGATCATTTTCTCGCTGAGGTGCAGCCCGGGCAAGCGCTTAAATGGGAAAAGAACTCCGCCGCGGATGCCCGCGGCGAAGTCCTGTCGTGGTTCAGGGACCCGGGATCAGCCCTTGGCTTTGGCGATCTCGGCCTGAAGCTCGGGGACGATCTGGAACAGGTCGCCGACCAGGCCGTAATCCGCCACCTGGAAGATCGGCGCGTCCTCGTCCTTGTTGATGGCGACGATGACCTTCGAATCCTTCATTCCGGCCAGATGCTGGATCGCGCCGGAGATGCCCACTGCCACGTAGAGGTCCGGTGCCACGACCTTGCCGGTCTGGCCGACCTGCCAGTCGTTCGGGGCGTAGCCGGCATCGACAGCGGCGCGCGAGGCGCCCACCGCCGCGCCGAGGGCATCGGCCAGTGGCTCGATGAGCTCCTTGAACTTGTCCGAGGAGCCGAGCGAGCGGCCGCCCGAGACGATGATCTTGGCAGCGGCCAGTTCGGGCCGGTCGGACTGGGCGATCTCCTCGCCCTTGAAGGTCGACTTGGAGGAAGCCGGCGCGCTCGCCGAGACCGGCTCCACCGGGGCCGTCGATCCCCCGGCGGCAGCGGCCTTGAACGCCGCCATGCGGACCGTGATGACCTTCTTGCCCTCGGCGGCCTGGACGGTCTGGATCGCGTTGCCGGCATAGATCGGCCGGTCGAACGTGTCGGGCGAGATCACGCTCATGATGTCCGAGATTTGCGCCACGTCGAGGAGGGCGGCCACGCGCGGCAGCACGTTCTTGCCTGTGGTGGAGGCGGCGGCGATGATCACGTCGTAATCGCCCGCGAGCGAGACGATCAGCGCGGCCGTCGGCTCGGCCAGGGCGTGGTCGTAGGCGGCGTCTTCGGCCAGCAGCACCTTGTCGACACCGTCGAGAGCGCCGGCGGCGTCCGCTGCGGGACGGCTTCCGGCACCGGCCACCAGGGCGTGGATCGGTCCGCCGATTTCCTTGGCGGCGGAGAGTGCCTTCAGGCTGGCGTCGCGCACGGCGCCGTTATCGTGCTCGATGAGGAGGAGAATGGCCATGCTATGCGTCGAACCTCATTGCGGTGCGGCCTGGCATCCGTCGCGGCGTCGCGCCGGTCTGCGGCCGAAGGGAGGGATTGTGGGCCGGCACCGGCCATCCTGCGACGGCCGATGCGCGAGCGGGGCGTAAAGCTCAGATGACCGAGGCTTCGCCCTTCAGCTTCTGGACGAGTTCGGCCGCGGAGCCGACCTTGATGCCCGCCTTGCGTCCGGCCGGCTCGACGGTCTTCAGCACCTTGACACGCGGCGTCACATCGACGCCGAGGGCATCGGGGCTGAGCTCCTCGAGAGGCTTCTTCTTCGCCTTCATGATGTTGGGCAGCGACGCGTAACGCGGCTCGTTCAGACGCAGATCCGTAGTCACGATCGCCGGCAGGGCGAGGGTGACGGTCTGCAGGCCGCCATCGACCTCACGGGTGACGTCGATCAAACCCTCGCCGAATTCGAGCTTGAAGGCGAAGGTGCCCTGTGGCCAGTCGAGCAGGGCGGCCAGCATCTGTCCGGTCTGGTTGGAATCGTCGTCGATGGCCTGCTTGCCGAGGATGACGAGGCCGGGGGCCTCCTTCTCGACGATTGCCTTCAGGATCTTGGCCACCGCCAGCGGCTCCACGAGCCCGTCGGTCTTCACCAGGATCGCCCGGTCGGCACCCATGGCCAGAGCCGTGCGCAACGTCTCCTGCGCCTGTTGCGGTCCAATGGACACGGCGACGATCTCGGTCGCCTTGCCCTTTTCCTTGAGACGGATCGCCTCTTCGACGGCGATCTCGTCGAAGGGGTTCATCGACATCTTGACGTTGGCGAGTTCGACACCCGAACCATCGGCCTTGACGCGGATCTTGACGTTGTAGTCGACGACCCGCTTGACGGGCACCAGAACCTTCATGGCGGTCACAATCCTCCAATGATTTTCTTGGCAAGGGCCGGCGCAGCGCGCGAGGGGCCTTCGACGTGGTCGAAGGTCCGGGCACCCTCTTGGAATGAAGCGGCGGACCGTAACGGGGGGATTTCAGACTTGTCAACGCGTGCGACAGTCTAGCCCCGCGTCGAACACATGCGAATCGTAATCCACGTTCGCTTGTATGCGGTCTACCAGATATCCCGCTTCAGCGGTTCTTGCCCGGAACCCAGAGCACGTCGTCGGCTCCATTGGCATTTGCCGTGCGGCTCGCCACGAAGAGGAAGTCCGACAGGCGGTTCAGGTATTGCAGCGCCTCCGGCGAGACGCGCTCGCCTTCCACGGCAGCGAGGGCCACCGTCAGGCGCTCGGCCCGGCGGCAGATCGTGCGGGCGAGATGGAGCGCGGCGGAGGCTGCCGAACCGCCGGGGAGCACGAAGGATTTCAGCGGCGACAGCTCGGCGTTGAGCAGGTCGATATCCGCCTCGATGCGCTTCACCTGGCTCGCGACGATACGCAGGGGCTCGTAAGCCGGCGGCTCGTCGCTTTCCGGGGTGGCGAGATCGGCACCGAGATCGAACAGGTCGTTCTGGATGCGGCCGAGCATGGCGTCGAGGACGATATCGGCATGGAGCCGGACGAGGCCGATGCAGGCATTGGTCTCGTCGACCGTCCCGTAGGCCTCGACCCGCAGATCCGCCTTGGAGCGACGTTCGCCATTGGCGAGCGCCGTGGAGCCCTTGTCGCCGGTTCGCGTGTAGATGCGGTTCAGGGTGACCAAGGGTTATCCGATCTCAGATCCAGGCGTCGGGCTTAGAACGTGTAACCGATCTTGCCGCCGAAATTCGTCAGGCCGCGATTCTCGTGGCACAGGCCGGCATTCGACATGTGCTCGACGGTGGCCATGATGCTCCAATGCTCGGTCAGACGATAGCCGAGCGCCGCGGCTTCGCGGAACAGCGGATTACAACCGAGGGAGTTGAAGCCGGCCGGTGCGTTGGCTTTCAGGCCGGTATAGCCGTTATGCGCGCCCGCGCCGAAGAATCCTTCGAGGAAGACCCGGTTGTTCAGGGTCTGCGGGAAGAGGTCCACCGTCCAGGTCAGGCCGATATAGGCGTAGCTGGTGCGGCCATCGAAGTTGTAGCTGCCACCCACGGTCGGGCGCGCCACGAAGGCCTGCCAGAACGGGTCGAGGCTCACGATTGGCTTGTAGAACAGGATCTCGCCGTTGATGGCGTTGGTGTTCTTCTCGGCGCTGCCGGGATCCTGGACGGCCCCGCCGATACGCACCTCGGAGACGATGCTCAGCGGCTGGACAGGCGTGACGTAGGCCGCGGCGGGAGGCGGCGATCCGAGATCGGCGGCCTGGGCGGAACACACGACAGGCAGGGCGAGAATGCCGGCGACCAGGCGAGAGCAGATGGCTTGCATCGATGACGGATCCAAAGTGAACGGAACCTTCCTACCACGCGGAAATACGCTGGCGGCAGTCCGACGGCTCAGTAATCCCGCCTCGTCATCGTGTTAGATCGCGTGTGAGGCCCGTCCGCCACACTCACCGAGATGTGATCGTGGCTCAGGCGGAGCGCCACCACACCACGCCCATGATGAAGACGATCGCCACAAACTGCAGCAATACGCGCAGACGCATGAGGCGTTGGGACGTGTTGGCGCTGCCGCCGCGCATCATGTTGACGAGGCCGAGCAACAGCACGACGGCCACGGCGAGACAGGCGACGAGGACGAGGGAGTTGGAGGACATGACGGCTCGGGCTCGGAACGCGGGGACGAAGCCCATATGGCTCCGATGCTACCCTAGCCCATAGGGCAGGGCATCGCACCCGATGAACGGATGCGCTCCTCAGTTTCGCCGGAGCAGTCGCTCGAAATAGTCGAGCTCTTCTCTCGGCCGGCTCGGATCGCCGAGCTTGCGGCGCAACTCCTCCATGATCCGGCGCGTGCGCTGGACCGCGGATTCGTCGGCGGTCGGAACCTTGCCACGTCCGTCGGAGAGGTCGCGGCCCTTCGTGGGACGGCCGAGCGGATCGTCGTCGCGATTGCCGGCCTGCCCCTGCTGACTGGGGTTCTCGCCGCCCTCCTGCTCGCCCTCGCCTTCACCCTCGCCCTGGGCCATCTCCTCCATCTGCTTCTGCATCCCGTCGGCCCCGCGCTTGAGGCCATCGAGGGCGCGGCCCTGAGCGTCGACGGCATCGCCTTCCTTGCCCTCGCCGAGGGCGCCTTCGGCGTCGCGCATCGCCTCCTCGGCGTCGGCGAGGCCTTCCTCGCCCTGCATCCCGAGCTCCTTCATCCGCTTCTGCAGATCCTCGAGCCGCTGGCGCAGGGCCTGCTGGCGTTCGCCGGCGCCGCCCTGGCCCTGCTCGCCTTTCTGGCCCTTCTGACCCTTTTGGCCTTGCTGCCCTTGCTCTCCGCCCTGCTGGCCCTGATCGCCATTCTGCTGCTGCCCCTGCTGGCCGCGCTGGGGCTTCTGGCCCTGCTTCTGCCCGGGCTGCTGGCCGCGCTTGTTCTGGCCGTCCTTGAAAGTCTCGTCGCGGAGCGCCTGCTGCTCGCGGGACATCTTGTCGAGTTCCTCGGCCTGCTTGCTCATCTCACGGCCATTCGGGTCGGATTTAGCTCCCGGCTCGGCTGTCTGAAGATTTTCGAGGATGCTGCGAAGCTCTTCGAGCAGGCGTTGCGCCTCGGCGGTGTCGCCGCGCTTCATCGCCTCTTCCATGTCCTTCAGCATCTTGTTCAGATCGTCCGGAGTGACGGTCTTGGCGTTCTGCTGCGACTTGCCCTTCTCGCCCTGCTGCTGAGGCTGCTTCTGCTGGCGCTCGGCCATCTGCTTCATGAACTTGTCGAGGGCCTGTTTCAGGTCCTCCGTCAGCTTCTTGATCTCCTCGTCCGGCGCGTTGCGCTCGATGGCGTCCTTCAGCTTGTCCTGTGCGGCGCGCAGGCTCTTCTCCGCGTCGGACAGATCGCCGTCCTCGATCTTGAGCGCCATCTCCCACAACAGGTCGGCGACCTCGACGAGGGCTTCGTCGGTCCGCGCAGCTTTGAGCCGGCGGGATGCGGTGCGCAGCCCGAGGAAGATCGACGGCTGCGGTGTGAACTGGTCCGGCGCGATCATCAGCGCGTCGAGGGCGGTCTGCACCCGGCGCCGACTTTCGTCGGGAGCGGTGACGAGGCGTCGGCGCTCTTCTGCCAAGGCGCGCGCCAGAGGCTCGCGGAACGGCCGCGCCGGCAACGTGATCTCCGCCGTCTCGGTCCGCCCCTCCTGGCCGGCCTCGTCCTTGACCACGAGGGTGAGGCGGACACGCGCGCCGGACCATGGGTTGTCGGTCAGATCCACCAGCGTCTTCGTGTCGGTGTCCCCGCTCACATCGGAAGGCAGGGCGAGTGGCATCTTCGGCACCGGAACCAGGGAGCGCGCGCCGGCCAGGGGCTCGATGATCCCGTCGGCCGAGCCAATGCCGTAATCGTCCTTGGCTCGGTAGGTCAGGTTGAAGGTACCGCGTGCATTCACCTCCAGGCCGCCGATACGCCTGACTTCCGGGGCGAGATCGGGGATGGTCTCGACGATGAGATGCTGCGTGGGCGCCGAGCCCGCGGCGATGACGAGATCGGCGGTGCCACCGACGAGCTGGAAGCGGTCCTCACGGAGGTCCGGACGCGCTTCCTTGCCAGGCATTGGCTTGAAACCGGCATTCGGGGTCAGCACGACATCGCCCTGGCCGGCGATCCGGACGATCAGCGTCGCGTTCACCGGTGCGCGCAGGCGCTGCTCGGTGCCGTTCATGGTGACGACGAGGGGCGGAAGCCGGGTGTAGAGCGGCGGATCGATCCAGGCATCCACCCGAAAGCTCGGTGCAGGGCCGGCGGCCTCGTGCCAGTCGAAGGCGCTGCCGATGCGCTGGCGCCATTCCGGGCCGGCGACGAACAGGCTGGCGACCGCCGCCACGACGAGCCCCGCACGCAGGGCGAAGGGGTCTCGGCGCGGCATACCCGGACGCGGTAGGCCGACGTTCAATCGTGCCACCGCCTCGGCCGCACGGCGCTGGTGCAGGGCCCAGAGAGCCTGTGTCGCCGGATCTGTCGTCCCGACGGCGAGCGTATCCTCGATGGCGGAAGCGGGATTGTGGGACAGGCTGGAATTGCCCGCAGCGGCATCGCGGTCGAGCCGCGCGAGGGCATCCCGGCGGCTCGGGCGGGAAAGCCGGATCAAGGGAACCAGCGCGGCGAGGAGTGCGACGGCGAAAGCGGAAAGCCCCGAGATCCGCCAGATCGGTGGCAGATCGAGCCAGAGCCCCAGCCATGAGACCGCCAGGAAGGCGAGGATCACGGCGAGCCCCCGCCAGAGCAGGGGCCATGCCCGCTCCCACAGCCCGGCGGCCTGCGATCGCGACACGAGCCGATCGAGCCGGCTTCGCGCGGCCGGCGGCTTCGGGGTCGTCATCTGGCTCGCACCGGAGGTCGTCGCGTCGGCCTCGTCCATTCTGCTGGGCTCCCGAGGCGGTGAGTGCTCGCCGCATCCCGCGCTGTCAGCCTAGCATGGTGGCGGCGCACGGCGATCGGGTCAAATCGGCCCACCCGCATCGCGGGCGCGCGGCTATTCCGACCGCAGCCAGTCGGGCACGCGGTCGAGGCCGATGAGGTCGTCGTAGGTCTGGCGCGGCCGGACGATGGCCGCACGGTCGCCGCTCACCAGAACCTCGGCCACGAGGCGGCGCGTATTGTAGGTTCCGGCCTGGACAGCCCCGTAGGCGCCCGCCGTCATCACGGCGACGAGGTCGCCCGGTGCGACATCGGGAATGTCGCGGCCCAGCGCGATGTAATCGCCGCTCTCGCAGACCGGTCCGACCACATCGGCGACGAGGCGTGGGGCGTCGGCACCGGGCTCGATGACCGGACGGAGGGCGTGGTAGGCCTCGTAGAGCGTCGGGCGGATGAGGTCGTTCATCGCCGCGTCGACGATGACGAAGGTCCGGCCCTCCGTGCGCTTCACGTAGAGGACGCGGGTGACCAGGATGCCGGCATTGCCGGCGATCATGCGGCCGATCTCGAAGACAGGGCGCAGGCCGAGGGACCGATAGTGAGGGCGCAGGATCTCCGCCAGGGCGGCGGGCTCCGGGGGAGGGGCGTTGTCCTCGCGATAGGGAATGCCGAGGCCACCGCCGAAGTCGATGTGATGCAGGGGGTGACCCTGCGCCATCAGGCTGCGCGCCAGTTCCGCCAACAGCCCGGCCGCATGGGCGAAGGGCGCGAGATCGGTGATCTGACTGCCGATATGCATGTCGACGCCGGACACCGCGATCCCCGGCAGCGACGCCGCGCGGGCATAGACATCGGCCGCGCGCCCGATGGGGATGCCGAACTTGTTCTCGGATTTTCCGGTGGAGATCTTGGCGTGGGTTCCGGCATCCACGTCCGGGTTGACCCGGACGGAGACCGGAGCGGTCGCGCCAAGAGAAGAGGCCACCTCGGACAGGGTTTCGAGCTCGGGCTCGCTCTCCACGTTGAAGCAGTAGATGCCGGCATGCAGCGCCGCCGCCATCTCCTCGCGGGTCTTGCCCACGCCGGAGAACACGATCCGCTGCGGATCGACGCCGGCGGCAAGGGCGCGGCGCAACTCGCCCTCGGAGACGATGTCCATCCCCGCGCCGAGACGCGCCAGCGTGGTGAGCACCGCCTGGTTCGAATTCGCCTTCATCGCGTAGCAGACGAGGGCGTCGTCCCCGGCGAAGGCCTCGGCGAAGACGCGGTAATGCCGCTCGAGCGTCGCGGTGGAGTAGCAGTAGAACGGGGTACCGACCTCCGCGGCCAGGCCGGTCAGATCGACATCCTCGGCCGCCAGCAGGCCGTCGCGATAATGGAAATGGTGCATCGACGGGCCTTGGGACGCGGATCCTGAAACGCGGATTTGAAAAGGAGAGCGCGGCGGTCGGCCCGCCGGCGATCCTCTACAGCAGCGGATCGAGGATGAAGGGCTGTTTGGGAATGGTGTAGCCGCGCTTGACGCCCTTCGATGTCTGCACGGGCGCTTCCTTGATCGCCTGAGGCGTGCCGGAAATCGCCGAGGGGTCGAGATCGTCGCCGTCGGCCACGGCGGTGGAATCCGCCACCGGGGACGATCCGAGCCCGACTCCGGAGGATTGCACCGGTGCCCGCGTATCGGGGGCCTGCAGGGCACCGCGTCGGCCGCAGCCGGAGCCGGCCAGGGACACGCAGCCCAGAACGAGGAGCAACGTCAGTCGGGAACGAAACAACATCAACGTGGGTCCGGAGCCTCGGGCGTCGGCATCATAGCCGTTGCGTCCCGCTGATGCGAGCGCAACGGCCACGCTTTGTGCTGCCTGAGGCACCGGGGCCTCAATGAAGGGGATCAGCCCTTCTTGCCGCCCGTCTTCTCGTAGGCGTCGATAGCGCGGCGGCAATTCTCGGACAGCTTGGTCCAGTTGGTCTGGAAGCACTTGTCCACCGCCGGATCGTCGGGAGAGAGGTTGCCGCAATAGGTGAGGTAATCGCCGGTGCAATACTTCTTGAGCGTCTCGTTGCCCCGCTTCGTCTGGGGAGCGGCTTGGGCGAAGGCCGCCGCCGACGAGAACACGGACACTGTCACGAGTGCGAGGGCAAGCGAAGTCATCTTGGAAGTCATAGGGAACGCGATCCGTCTCAGACAGTGAGGATGTAACGAACCCGATGATGCCTTTGCATGGTCGAAACAAGGCACGCCGGTGGTCATCCCATGAAGACGCGGCTTCTACGCCACTCCTCCGGCCGCCTGCAACGGCCCTCTCTCCACCCGCGGGTAAATCAGACGGGTTCGGTCTGTTTCACCGGAATCGAACCGGCCTGCGAGCCCGGCATGGCGAAAACATCGACGGACGGAAGCCGGTTCTGTCGCAGCAGCGAATCCGCCACCTCGACGATGCGCTGGCGAAGGGCGGCGATCTCAGCGTCGGGAGACGCCTTTGCCGTGCGCAGGGCCTCACATTCGGCGAGGAGCGCCGAGTAGCGCTCCTGTAGGTCCTGCCCCGCCTCGTCGTCGGCTGGCGCGTCAGCCTGCGCCGCTCGCGCCTCGCGCAGGGCGTGGAGATCGTCGAGGAGATCGCGATGGGCGTTCTCGAGAACTTCGAGCGTGGCGAGGCTGAGGGTTCCCTCCGCGCGGGCGGTGGCGAGGTCGCGCTCGACTCCGTCCAGGTTCGCCCGCGTCGATGCCAGGGCGGCATCCCGCTCCTCCACGTTCCGCGACAGGGCGGCGATCTCAAGGGTCCGCGCGCCGATGGCCGCCATATCCGCATGGCGGCTGGCGCGCGCCGCTTCCACCTTCCGCTCGAGGCGGCGCTGGGTGACGGCGAACCGCGCGCGCAGATAATCCTTCTCGGCGGCGATTTCGGAGGCAGAAAGGGGAACGAGGCCTTCGAGCCGGCGCTTGGCCAGGCGGGTCGCCCGGGCGTTGACGGCCGGCAGGACCATGAGGGCGCACAGGCTCGCCGCGAGGAAGCCGAGCGCGAAGATCATCACGGTTTCGATCACGCGGGAATGCTCTTCCTAGCCCCTGGCGCGGTCGGAAAAACCGCGACGCGCATGTCTTTAGACCATTTCCCCCAGGCGAGACCAATCCTTTGACGGGTTAGAGACGAACCGCCGCCGGCCGAGGCCCACGAGTCGGGTCGGATCAGAAGGGGTTCCAGGTCGGCTTCGACGTGAATTTCAGATAGCCGACATTGATCCCCAGGCGCGCACCGACGCCGGTCCTGATCGGCACCACCACCATTCCGTCATTCGTCACGGCGGTCATCCCGAACCCGCCGATGAAATAGGCGGAGCCGTCGACCCCGGCAAAACGCCGGTAGAGGCCGGAGACCGAGGGCATGTTGTAGAGAAGCATCATCGTGCGATCGCCGTCGCCGCCGAGGTCGAACCCGATGGACGGACCCTGCCAGTAGATCCGGCGCTGCCCGGCATTGCGTGTATAGAGTGTGCCTTCGCCGTAGCGGACGCCGCCGACGATGGCGCCGGACGCTTCCTGCCCGAGGATGTAGCCGTTGGGCTCGCCCCAGCGCCGGGTCGCCTCTTCCACGGTGAGGGCGAGACCCCGCGACATCGAGCCGAAGAACTTATGCCCGTTATCCACGATCTCGGCGGGCCGGAACCGTCCGGGGGGCGGCTCGTCGAAGGCCAGGGCCGGAGCTACGGGCGCCGCGATGAGCAGGGCGACCGCGGCTGCACCGAGGATGAGAGCGCGGCGCCGGGCTGTCAGCGGCGAGGGCTCGCCCGATGCGGCGAGGGGGTTCGAAGGATCTGTCATCCGGAGCACCATGTTCGCCCATCACAAGGTTCGACATCCGTCCCGTTCGCCGACATTCTCCTGGCCGGATTTGTCCGAGCCGGGACAAGCGGAGGCACGAGCCCGCGTAGCGCCGATTAGAGCATGAAGTACCGCATGATAGGGTTAACGCGCCGTAACCTTGCAGGAATCGCACTGGCATCGTGCCTCGTCGCACCTCGTGCCTCCTTCGCGCGGCCAGGACTCATCGCCCTCGATGGGTTCGACGCGGTCAGCTATTTCCTCGATCCCGAGGGACAGCCGGTACCGGGCAAACCGGCCTTCGAATGGGATTGGAAAGGTCGGACCTGGCGTTTCTCGCGCCCGGGAAACCTGGCGGCCTTCCGCGATGCGCCCTCCGCCTATGCGCCGCGTCTGTCCGGCTACGATCCGATCGGGGTGCTCGATGGCCGGATCGTGGACACGGACCCGCAGATCTTCGCGATCCTGGCCGGTCCGGCGGGGGAGGGTCTCTACCTGTTCCGCAATCGGGAACACCGTTCGAGGGTCGTCGCGTCACCGGCCATCGTCGCGGCGGCGGAAGAGAAATGGCCGGCCCTGCGCAAGCTCACCGAGGATGGCGCGCCACCCTGAGAAGGCTTTCTCACACCCGAGGCGTTGTCTGCGCGGCAGATCCCTGGCGGACCGTGTTCAGGCTCGGCCCGCGATCGGGCAGGCCGAGGCGGCCCGTATAGCTCGGATCTCCGAGGGCCGCGAAAGGGCCGTTACGGTAGAAAATGCCGTAATGGCCATAGGTGATCTCACGCCCCGACGACACGATGACGCAGCCGCCGGCGGTGGTCAGCACATGGTCTCCGGCGGCGGTGTCCCATTCCATGGTCGGGCCGCAGCGCACATAGATGTCGGCCTCGCCGGACGCGATGAGGCAGAATTTCAGGGCCGATGCGACGCCGCGCCTCTGGCCGATGGGAAGTCCCGCGAGGCAGGCCTCCGTCTCGGTATCGCCGTGGCGCCGGCTGACCAGGGCGACGAGTCCGTCCTCCGGCACCTTCCTGACCCGGATCGCATTCCGCGTCGTCGGTCGCCCGCGATGGATCACCGCCTCGAAGGCCGTGGCGCCGGCCCCCCAAACGCGGCCGATGCCCGGACCCGCCACGGCCGATGCGACCGGCCTGTTCCCTTCGATCAGGCAGATATTGACGCTGTAATCCGGGTTTCCGGCCAGAAAATCGCGCGTGCCGTCCAGAGGGTCGACCAGAAAGAACAAGTCGGCCGGCGGCAGGTCGTGAGTGGATTCCTCGGAGACGATGGGGATCGTCGGGTAGCGCTGCCTCAGGGCATCGAAGATCAGCTTTTCGGATGCGATGTCGGCGACGCTCGACGGAGTCCCGTCCGGCTTGATCACGTGCGCGCAGTCGCCACCATGATGTCGTCGGAGGATGTCGCCGGCTTCGCAGGCGATGTCGGTCAATGTCGTCGCGATGCTGTCGCGCATCCGCGGATCGAGGGGCATAGGAAAGTCTTGCCTTGCGAGCCGCGCCTTGTCGACTCTAGAGTCGGCTCCGAAGCGGACTACGCACTCCTCGCGTCGCTTTTCAAAGCATCCTGTGCCGTCTATCGGTGCCGCCCTCGGTTGGTTTCATCTCTCGAAGCCGACGGACCGGCCGCATCCGCGGCCCCTTCATTGCCCTGTGCGGAGAGCACGATGACCCCCGTCGATCTCGATTCCCTCGATCTCTCCGCGCTGCTTTGCTCGCGCGTCTGCCACGACGTCATCAGCCCGGTCGGCGCCATCGTGAACGGGCTCGAAGTCCTAGAAGACGAGAGCGACACCTCGATGCGGGAATTCGCCCTCGAACTGATCGGCAAGAGCGCGAAGCAGGCCTCGGCACGGCTGCAATTCGCCCGCATCGCGTTCGGCGCCGCCGGATCCGCGGGCGCGTCGATCGACCTGGCCGATGCCGAGAAAGTCTCGCGCGGGATGTTCGGCGACGAGAAGACCCAACTGGCCTGGAGCGCACCGCAGGCGCTCTATCCGAAGAACAAGGTCAAGCTCCTCCTTAACCTCGTGATGATCGCCACCACCACCATTCCCCGTGGCGGCCGGATCGACGTGGTCGTCAGCGGCGACGGAGAGGCCCCCTCCATCGTCATCACATCGAAGGGGTCGCACGCCCGAATCCCCGCCCATGTGGAGGATCTGATCGCGGGAACGCCGGAGAACGGCGCGGTGGACGCCCACAGCATCCTGCCGTTCTATGCTGGGCTCGTGGCCCGCGCGGCCGCGATGAACGTCCGCTTCGGAATCGAGGGCGACGAAGTGACGATCCGCGCCGAGCCGGTGGCCGCCACCGTCGCACCGGCTGCGGCACCCGCCGGGCGCCCCCTGGAGGATACGCGCCCCTCCGACAGCGAGCCGCCCGAGACGTCGCTCGCCTGATCGCCGGAACGACCGTCGCGGCAGGCTGGATCAAATCCTGCCGCGACCTGTGAATTTGTCTCTCTCTCGAAACTCTTCACTAACCTGTCGGCCTCAAGGTGGAACTCGCACAAACCTAGTGCGCGTCTGGACCGAGTGCCTCTAATGGATGACTTGCTGCGTGAGTTTCTGACCGAGAGCGCAGAGCATCTCGATACCGTGGACGCCGAGCTCGTCCGCTTCGAGCAGGATCCCAACAACCAGACGATCCTCCGAAACATTTTCCGCCTCGTCCACACGATCAAGGGGACGTGCGGCTTCCTCGGCCTGCCGCGCCTCGAAGCGCTGGCGCATGCGGCCGAGACGCTGATGGGCCAGTTCCGCGACGGCATGCCGGTGAGCAGCCCCGCCGTCAGTCTCATCCTCGTGACGCTGGACAGGCTCAAGCAGATCCTCGGCGATCTCGAAATCACCGGCACCGAGCCGACCGGCAACGACGACGACCTGATCAACGCCCTCGATGCGATGTCGGCCGCCCCGTTCGTAGCGCCGGCCCCGGTGGTCGAAACGAAACTCCCCGACCCCGTCGTTCGTGAGCTGAAGCCCGGCGAAGTCTCCCTCGACGATCTTGAGCGCGCCTTCCTCGAAGCCGAAGGTCCCGACCTGTCGGAGCCGCTCCCCCTGGAGCCGGCACCCGTCGCCATGGCCGAACCGAAGCAGCCGGAATTCACAGCTCCCGAGTTCGAACCTGCGTCGCTCGCCGAGGATTCGTCCTCCAAGGGCGCCAACCGGAAGAACGGGTCGGACGCTCCCTCCGGAGAATCCGAGGGCGGAGCCTCGAAGGTTCAGAGCATCCGCGTCAACGTCGACACGCTCGAACACCTCATGACGATGGTGTCCGAGCTGGTGCTGACCCGCAACCAGCTCCTCGAGATCGCCCGCCGCCACGACGACTCGACCTACAAGGTCCCCCTGCAGCGCCTCAGCCACGTGACGGCCGAGCTGCAGGAAGGCGTCATGAAGACGCGCATGCAGCCGATCGGCAACGCCTGGCAGAAGCTGCCCCGCGTGGTTCGCGACCTCTCGTCGGAACTCGGCAAGCAGATCGAGCTCATCATGAGCGGCGCCGAGACCGAGCTCGACCGTCAGGTGCTCGAGGTCATCAAGGACCCGCTCACCCACATGGTGCGCAATTCGGCCGATCACGGCATCGAATCCACCGCCGACCGGAAGGCGGCGGGCAAGCCTGCCCGCGGCACGATCCGTCTGGCCGCCTATCACGAGGGTGGCACGATCACGATCGAGATCGCCGATGACGGCAAGGGCCTCGATCTCGCCGCCATCCGCCGCAAGGCCGTGGAGCGCAACGTCGCGAGCCAGAGCGACATCGACAAGATGACCGACGCCCAGGTGGCGAAGTTCATCTTCCATCCCGGCTTCTCCACCGCGAAGGCGGTCACTTCCGTCTCCGGCCGCGGCGTCGGCATGGATGTGGTGAAGACCAATATCGAGCTGATCGGCGGTGTCATCGACATCAACACGCAGCTCGGCCGCGGCACCACCTTCACCATCAAGATCCCGCTGACCCTGGCGATCATCGCCGCCCTCATCGTCAAGGCCGGCGACCTTCGCTACGCCGTGCCGCAGGTGGCCGTGCTGGAACTCGTGCGCGTCGACAAGGCCACCGCCCAGAAGGTGGAGCGCATCAACGGCTCGCCGGTGCTGCGCCTGCGCGAGCGCCTTCTGCCGATCGTGACCCTCACCGGGGTGCTGGGTCAGAAGGAGAATGCCGAGAGCATCGATTCCGGTTTCGTGGTGGTCGCACAGGTCGGTCGCCAGCGCTTCGGCATCCTGGTGGACGAAGTCTTCCACACGGAAGAGATCGTCGTGAAGCCGATGTCGTCCAAGCTGCGCCACCTGCCGCTCTTCGCCGGCAACACCATTCTCGGCGATGGCGCGGTGGTCCTGATCGTCGATCCCAACGGTATCGCCCGTCAGGTCAGCCAGGGCACGCAGACGGGCGCCATCCCGGTTGATGCCGAGCCGGAGGAGACCGATGCCGCCGACGCCAAGGCGACGCTGCTGGTGTTCAAGGGCGGCGGAGGCAGCTTCAAGGCGGTGCCGCTCTCGCTCGTGACACGGCTCGAGGAAATCGAGGCGAGCAAGATCGAGTGGGTCGGCGGACGCCCGCTGATCCAGTACCGTGGCCGGCTCATGCCGCTGGTCCCGGCCGATCAGTCGATCGAGATCAGGAGCGAGGGGACACAGGCCCTGGTGGTATTCTCGGACGGCGAACGGGCCATGGGCCTCGTGGTCGACGAGATCATCGACATCGTCGAGGAGCGTCTCGACGTGGAGATCGCAGCCGAGCGTTCGGACCTCATCGGTTCGGCGGTCCTGCGCGGCCGCGCCACCGAGATCATCAACATCGCCCACTTCCTTCCGCTGGCCTATGACGACTGGGCCCGGGGCGCGCACAAGCCCGAGAAGCGCAATGCGACGCTGCTTCTCGTGGACGATTCGGCCTTCTTCCGCGACATGCTCAGCCCGGTCCTGAAGGCCGCCGGCTACAACGTGATCACCGCCGGAAGCGCGGAAGCCGCCCTCACCACGCTGATGGCCAACGGTCGTATCGACGTGGTGGTGTGCGACCTGGAAATGCCGGGCCGAAACGGCTTCGACCTAGTCGCCGCCATGCGGAAGGGTGACGAGCGTCTCTCCCAGCTACCGGTCATCGGCCTCTCCGGCACTGTCGGCGTCGACGCCATCGAACGGGCTCGCTCCCTCTCGATCCTCGATCTGGTGGCGAAGTTCGACCGCAGCGGGCTGATTTCGGCCCTCGGCGAAGTCGACATCGTCAGCCTTCCCAAAGCCGCCTGAACTTGGCCCTCGAACGAGATCGGACAATCTGAGCCATGATGCAGGCCGCCAACAGCAACAAGGGCGTCGAGAACGGCGCCATCACCGACTTCATCACGGTCTTCGTCGCCGACACCATGTTCGGCCTCGCCATCGACCGGGTTCACGACGTCTTCATCCCCGCCGGGGTGACGCCCGTACCGCTGGCTCCGCCGGAGATCGTCGGTCTTCTCAACCTGCGCGGACGCGTGGTCACGGCCCTTTGCCTGCGCCGCCGTCTCGGTCTCCCGGATCGTGCCGACGATAGCCAGAAGATGGCGATCGGGCTCGAGCAGGGCGGAGAAACCTTCGCCCTCGTGGTCGACGGTGTCGGCGAGGTGCTGAAGCTGGGAGGCGACACGCACGAGCCGGTGCCGATCAACCTCGATTCCCGCTGGCGGAATCTCTCCCTCGGTGTGCACCGCCTCGATGGCCGGCTCCTCGTCATCCTCGATGTCGATGCGCTTCTCGCCTTCGGAACGCAGCGCGACATCGCTGGCGCCGCCTGACCTTCGAGATCGAGGACAGCCCCATGAAAAACTGTCTCGTCGTCGACGATTCCGCCGTCATCCGGAAGGTCGCGCGGCGCATCCTCGAGACCATGAATTTCAAGGTCGGTGAAGCCGAGGACGGCGCCAAGGCCCTCACGGCCTGCATCGAAGCGATGCCCGACGTGATCCTGCTCGACTGGAACATGCCGACCATGGACGGCTACGAGTTCCTCCGTGCCCTGCGCCAGACCCCCGGCGGGATGGTGCCGAAGGTTTTGTTCTGCACCACGGAGAACGACGTCGGCGCCATCGCCAGGGCCCTGCATGCCGGCGCCGACGAGTACATCATGAAGCCCTTCGACCGCGACATCGTCACGGCCAAGCTCGAACAGGTGGGTTTCGGCCAGGAGGCCGACGCCGCCTGACACGGAAGGCGGCGTGGGTCTCTGGTCTCGCAGGATCGTCGCTGAATCATCCCCGTCATCACGACGAAGCGTAGAGTTCCATGGCCGCTGCCGCCTCCGTTCCAGTCTTCGCTCCCTCCGCGGGAGGCACCGCGAACAACGCCGCTCGTGTGCGCGTCATGATCGCCGACGATTCGGCTGTCGTTCGCGGCCTCGTCGCCCGATGGATCGGCGAGGCGGGATTCGAGGTGGTGGCGACCGCCTCCAACGGCCGGATCGCACTGGACTCCATGGCGCGCACCGATCCCGACGTGGTGCTCCTCGACATCGACATGCCGGAACTCGACGGGACGCAGGCCCTGCCTCTGATTCTCGCCAAGAGCCCGGGCGTCCAGGTCGTCATGATGTCGACGCTGACGACGCGCAACGCCGACATCTCCCTGCGATGTCTCGCCCTCGGCGCCGTCGACTACCTCGCGAAGCCGGAGAGCAATCGCGGCGTCACCACCTCGGACACGTTCCGCGTCGAACTGATCGAGCGAGTCCGCGTGTTCGGAGCCGCCCGTGCCCGGCGACGACCGCATGCGGCTCCGGCTGCGGTGGGAGCGGTCCACATCGCCCCGGCGCCGGCTCAACGACCGGCGACGCCGTTCGTCCTACGCCCGAAGGCCCGCACCGGGATCCCGCCGCGCTGCCTCCTCATCGGTTCCTCCACGGGCGGCCCGCGCGCGGTCGGCGAAGTACTGGAGAAGATCGGCAGCGCCACCCTGCGCCAGTTCCCGGTGCTGATCGTCCAGCACATGCCCCCGGTCTTCACGGCAGTCTTCGCCGAACATCTCGGTGCCAGAGTCGGCCTGCCGGCCGCGGAAGGGAAGCCCGACGAGCGTATCCAGCCGGGCCGCATCTACGTGGCGCCGGGGGGCCGCCATATGGGCCTGCAGGGAAGCCGGAACGACCTCTCGATCCGGCTCGACGACGGACCGGTCGTGAATTTCTGCCGGCCCGCGGTGGACGTGCTGTTCCACGATGCCGCCGCCCTCTACGGCGCGGCGGCCCTCGCCGTGATCCTCACCGGAATGGGATCGGACGGGACCAACGGCGCGCGCTCCCTCACGGATGCCGGTGCGCCCGTGCTCGCCCAGGACGAGGCGACCAGCACCGTCTGGGGCATGCCCGGCAGCGTCGCAAAGGCGGGCCTCGCCCAGGCCGTCCTGCCGCTCGGTGAGCTCGGATCGGCACTCCGCAACCTCCTGACGGGGCATGGCGCATGACCGACCTCGAGTTCGACTTCCTGCGCGGCTACCTCAAGATGCGCTCGGGCCTCGCCCTCAGCGCCGAGAAGCGCTACCTCATCGAAAGCCGGCTCACGCCGGTTTGCCGCCGCTTCAATCTCGCGACCCTCCACGATCTCGTCACCATGCTGAAGGCATCACGCGACCAGAGCCTGGAACGCGCGGTGGTCGAGGCGATGACCACGAACGAGACCTTCTTCTTCCGCGACCGCGTCCCCTTCGACCTGTTCCGGGACGTGCTGCTGCCGGAAGCCCTGGTCCGCCGTGCGGCCCAGCGCCGCCTGCGGATCTGGTGCGCGGCGTCCTCCACGGGCCAGGAGCCGTATTCCCTGGCCATGCTGATCCAGGACGCGGCGCCGCGCCTCGCCGGATGGCAGGTGGACATCGTTGCCACCGACCTGTCCACCGAGGTGCTGGAGAAGGCCAAGGCCGGCCTCTACAGCCATTTCGAGGTCCAGCGTGGCCTGCCGGTGCAATCCCTGCTGAAGCATTTCGAGCAGGTGGGCGAGCAATGGCGGATCTCCGCGAGCCTGCGCCAGATGGTGGATTTCCGCCCCCTGAACCTGCTGCATCCATTCGATTCGCTCGGGACGTTCGACATCATCTATTGCCGCAACGTGCTGATCTATTTCGACGCGCCGACGAAGGGCGACGTCTTGGGACGTCTCAGTTCCAGCCTGACCCCGGACGGCGTCGTCCTTCTGGGCGCCGCCGAGACGGTCATCGGTCTCACCGACCGGCTCGTACCGCACCCGCAGCATCGCGGGCTCTACGGCCAGGCGCCAAGCGCCGCACGGCCGGGCCTGACCACGCAGCCGCCGCTTCCGCTGCGGAAAGTGGTCGGGCTGTAATCGCCGGCCGGCCGTTGCCGGCCGGTCCGGGACGCAGGAGAGAGCGTCCGAGCAAATTCGTATCGGCGCGACAACGCTCGCCTCTCGTCTGGCCCTTTCAAGAGGGGCCGGACCTCTGGCTCCAAACCAGTGCCCGCTTGCGCGAATCCCGCTCATACCATTTGTCGACGAGCCTGAGTCGTCGAGGTCCGTCCACGGGACTGCGAAGCCGCATACGTCCGCCGAACCTCACCACCTCTGACACCTCACTCGCCCCTGACATATGGGTTGGGGTCACTACGCCACTGGGCGTCCTCGCGCCGCGTGTCGTCGCACAGAGATCGATGTCCCGCTTCGTTTGGCCATCGCCCAACAAAAAAGCCCCGCTCCCGCGAGGCCTTTTTCGAGTTCCGAAGCGAGGAGGATCAGACGGCGATGCGCTCTTCGCCTTCGTTGGGCTCGCGCAGCACGTAGCCGCGTCCCCAGACGGTCTCGATGTAGTTCTTGCCGGAGGAGGCGTTGGCGAGCTTCTTGCGCAGCTTGCAGATGAAGACGTCGATGATCTTCAGCTCAGGCTCGTCCATGCCGCCATAGAGGTGGTTGAGGAACATCTCCTTCGTCAGGGTCGTGCCCTTCCGCAGCGAGAGAAGCTCCAGCATCTGATATTCTTTGCCGGTGAGATGGACCCGGCTGCCGGTCACCTCGACGGTCTTCTGATCGAGATTCACGATCAGATCACCGGTGGTGATGACCGACTGGGCGTGGCCCTTCGAGCGGCGGACGATCGCGTGAATGCGAGCGACCAGCTCATCCTTATGGAAAGGTTTGGTGAGGTAGTCATCGGCTCCGAAGCCGAGGCCCTTCACCTTGTCCTCGATGCCGGCCATGCCGGAGAGGATCAGGATCGGCGTCTTGACCTTCGCCACGCGCAGGTTGCGCAGCACCTCGTAGCCCGACATGTCGGGAAGGTTCAGGTCGAGAAGGATGATATCGTAGTCGTAGAGCTTGCCGAGGTCGATTCCTTCCTCGCCGAGATCCGTCGTGTAGGTGTTGAAGCTCTCCGACTTGAGCATCAGTTCGATGCTCTGCGCGGTCGCGCTGTCGTCTTCGATCAGAAGTACCCGCATCGTCGGTCCCCAGCCCAGCCGGCCGTATTCAGCGTTCGGGCAAGCCCCCGCCGTTCGTCCACCACCGGCCCGTGGCGGACGCTCCCTCGTCATAGACGTGAAACGCTAATGGTTAATCGTTAACAAAACCTGATTCTCGGTGGCAAGCACAGATTTGAATGTCTTGAGAAATGATGCTGCCGCCGATCGGTCATTTGGCCCCGCGAGGTGAGGAGCCGGCAGATGCATTACATCAAAACATTCCGCTAAGCACTTGATCGATTTGCCTTTGTCGTCACATGTAACTCAAGAGACACTCCCAAGCGGCACATCGTGACCGGTACCGAAAGGCATCCGCCACCCAATGACGACGGACCGCTTCGTGCCCGATATACGCAGTGTTAAGGAGGGAGGTAAACGAAACGTTGCGAGAAGCGCAGATGACCGTGCGACCCCGGGTTTCCTCCACACTCAATCTGGCCTCGGCCCAGGCCGCCCTGGCCGGAATCGAGACGCTGGAGACCTATGGTCGCGTGGTCGCCATCAAGGGGCTGCTGGTCGAGGTCGCAGGGCCGGTGGGCGCCATGCGCCTCGGAGGGCGCCTCGACATCATGGTTGAGAACGCCACGGGCGCCGTTCCCTGCGAGATCATCGGTTTTCAAGGCGACCGGGCACTGGCGATGCCGTTCGGATCCCTCGAGGGCGTCCGTCGCGGATGTCCGGCGATGGTGCGCGACGAGGCCGCCGGCGCGATTCGCCCGTCCGCCGGCTGGCTCGGGCGAACCATCGACGCCCTCGGTCGACCCGTGGACGGTCTCGGCCCGCTGCCACCCGGGCCGGCCATCTACCCCCTGCGCGCGGACCCGCCACCGGCCCATGCCCGGCGCAGGGTCGGCCCGCCCCTGGATCTGGGCATCCGCTGCATCAACACCTTCATCACCATGTGCGCCGGCCAGCGCATGGGCATCTTCGCCGGCTCCGGCGTCGGCAAATCCGTCCTCCTGTCCATGCTGGCGCGCTACACGGCGGCGGACGTGGCGGTGATCGGCCTCGTGGGCGAGCGCGGGCGCGAGGTGCAGGAGTTCCTGCAGGACGATCTCGGCCCCGCCGGCCTCGCCCGGTCCGTGGTGGTGGTGGCGACGTCGGACGAGCCGGCGCTCATGCGGCGGAACGCCGCCTACGTCACCCTGGCCATAGCCGAGTATTTTCGCGATCAGGGCGCGCAGGTTCTGTGCATGATCGATTCGATCACCCGATTCGCCATGGCCCAACGCGATATCGGCCTCGCCGCGGGCGAGCCGCCGACCGCCAAGGGCTACACGCCGACGGTCTTCAGCGAGTTGCCGCGCCTGCTCGAGCGCGCCGGCCCCGGAACGGGGCAGGGCGCGATCTCGGGACTCTTCACGGTGCTGGTTGAGGGCGACGACCACAACGAACCGGTGGCCGACGCGGTGCGCGGCATCCTCGACGGCCATATCGTCATGGAGCGCGGCATCGCCGAGCGGGGACGCTACCCCGCCATCAACGTGCTGCGCTCGGTCTCCCGGACGATGCCTCGGTCCTGCGATCCCGTCCATCTGCCCACCGTGAGACGCGCGAGGCGCATCCTGTCCACCTATGCCGACATGGAAGAGCTGATCCGGCTCGGTGCCTACAGGGCCGGCGCGTCGGCGGAAGTCGACGAGGCGGTGGCGTTGATGCCAAGTATCGAGGCTTTTCTGGGTCAGAGTAAGGAAGAAGCAACCTCGATAGGCGAGGGTTATCAACGGTTGGCAGCGATCGTCGGTAGCGCCTGAGTGACGTTCGGAACGTCATCTCATTCGCTTCAGGCGCCGACAGCACCGGCCTTTCGTGCGTGGCGTGGAATGGGACCCTCAATATGAAATCGCGTGACACGTTGATCCGGCTGCGCCGCTTCCAGGTCGACGAGAAGCGTCGGCGGGTGACGCAAATCGAGATGATGATGGCCGATTTCAACCGGATGGCATCCGAACTCGACCGCGAGGTCGCCTACGAGGAAGGCCGCGCCGGCATCACCGATACCGGCCATTTCGCCTATCCCACCTACGCCCGCGCCGCCGCGACGCGCCGGGACAACATGCGCCAATCCGCGCTCGCCCTCGAGAGCCAGCTCACCGATGCCAAGGCCGAACTCGGCGAGGCGTTCGAGGAGCTCAAGAAGATCGAGATCCTCGAGGATCGCGAGCGCACGGCCGAACGCGTCGCAGAAGCGGCCCGCGACCAGGCCGCCATGGACGGCATCGGCCTCTCCCGCATTCGCGCTTGAGCGATCCGTCGGCGCGGGCGGCACGAAGTCGTCATGTTCACATGACATCTGTCCGGGGAATGCCTTAGCCGGCCGTCTCGCTTGCGATGCTCAGCGCGGTCGTGCAGGTAGTCTGGGCTGTGGGGGCATGACCGGTTCGCAATGAAGACAATCAAGGATTTCGCCTGGCCGCTCATCGGCATCCTGGCGATCGCGATCTCCGGCTACTTTCTCTACCAAGAGCTGAAGACCACATCGATGGCGGCGGTATGGGGGGCCATCGTCGCCATCCCGCCCCATCGCATGGCCCTGGCGGGGCTCTCGACCCTCGTCGCCTATGCGGCCCTCGCCTGGTACGACCGGATCGCGCTGCTGCATCTCGGCGTGCGCGGAATCTCGTGGTTCTTCGTAGCGGTGTGCTCGTTCACGACCTACGCGCTCTCCCACAATATCGGCGCCTCGGTCTTCTCGGGCGCCCTGGTGAGGTACCGAGCCTACACGGCCAAGGGCCTCTCGGCCGCCCAGGTGGCGGTGCTGGTGGCTTTGTGCTCGTTCACCTTCTTCCTCGGGACGATCCTGCTCGGTGGCGTCGTCCTGGTGATCGAACCGCAGCTGCTCTCGCGGCTCAAGGGGATCCTGCCCGGTTTTCTCACCGACCCGAAGACCGCGCTCATCGTCGGCATCGGCCTTCTCGCCTTCGTCGCGCTCTACGTCGCCGGGTCGATCCTGCGCCTCCCGCCGCTCCACATCCGCAAGTTCAAGCTCGAATATCCGCGCCCGGCGATCATGGGGCGCCAGCTTCTAGCGGCACCGCTCGAACTGCTCGGCGCGGCCGGCATCCTATATTTCGCCCTGCCGGAAGCAGTGAATCCCGGCCCCATCGCCGTCATCGCGATCTTCCTCGCCTCGTTCTCCGTCGCTTTGGTCTCGAACGCACCGGGCGGGCTCGGCGTCTTCGAATTGGTCTTCATCACGGCGATGCAGATCACCGATCCCGGACAGAAGGATGCGATCATCGCGGCCGTCATCGTGTTCCGGGTGTTCTATTTCTGGATCCCGGCGCTGATTTCGGTGGTGGTCGTCCTGCTCTACGAGCGCTCACGCCTCGCCGACCTCGCCAGAGCGCCGCAGGCCTCGGCCGTGCCAGCACCGCCGGTCGTCGCGCCCGGTCTCGATCCGACCAGGATCAAGAAGAAGCTGGAGAAGAAGCCGCTCTGAGCCTCCGCTCGATCGGATGTCTCAGCGGGTACTCTCACGAAGGTCCATCATCCAATCAGACCACCTCATCCTGAGGTGCCGAAGCGCAGGGAAGGCCTCCAATGAGACCTGCGGTGGTCGTCGTAGCGCGATCTCCGGAAGTCTCCTTCGAGGCCGCAAGGCGGCGCTTCAGGATGAGGTGGAGCGCTGCGAGAACGAAAGAAACAGTCCCTCAAACGGCTCCACACCACGTCACGTGAAAGCCGAGCGCCGAGGCCAAGCGGCTCGAGGCCCGTCCGCCGCGATACGGTCGGGCGGACAGGTCCCCGCTCACAGACACATCTCACTTCGGGTCCGGCGGCAGTTCCGCCAGGAACCGAGCAAGGGTTCGGCCAGTTCGACGCTATAGCCTCAGGGCCGGTCCGGAGGGTCTGTCTCCGGACTCGGCGGCAGGCAGACGCTCACGGTAAATCCGGATCTCGGCCTCAGACCGAACCCACCGTCCGCAGCCGGGCGCGCGGGTGGATTTCCGCCTGGCTCATCACCGCCGTCTCACGGCGGAAGCGCTCGATGATGGAACGCACGAAAGGCCGGGCCTGAGCCGAGGTGACGAGGACCGGCATCTCGCCCATGCGTGCTGCCTGTTCGAAGCGGTCGCGCACCGTGTTGACGAATTCCGAGAGTTTGGACGGCTGCATGGCGAGGTAGCGCTCGTCGCGCTCGCCCGCGATGGATTCGAGGAAGGCCTGCTCCCAGGCCGGTGACAGGGTGATGATCGGCAGCATGCCGTCATGGCCCTGGTACTGCGCGCAGATCTGACGGCCGAGGCGGGCACGGACATGCTCGACGATGTCGCGCGGATTCTTCACATGGCCCGCCACTTCGGCGATGCCCTCGACGATGGAGCCGAGGTCGCGGATCGAGACCCGCTCGGCCAGCAGGAACTGCAGCACGCGCTGGATACCCGTGGTGCCGATCTGCGAGGGCACCACCTCCTTGAGAAGGTCGGCATGGTCCTTCGAGAGTTCCTTCAGGAGCTTCTGGACCTCCACGTGATTCAGCAGTTCCGAGACATGCGCCTTGATGATCTCGGTGAGATGGGTCGAGACCACCGTCGCCGCATCCACCACGGTGTAGCCCTTGAGCTGCGCCTGATCGCGCAGGGAGGCGTCGATCCACGTGGCGGGCAGGCCGAAGGTCGGCTCGAGCATGTGCTGGCCGGGCAGCTGCACCTGTCCGCCCATCGGGTCCATGGCCATGAACTGGCCGGGGAAGATCTGCCCCGTGCCGGCTTCGATCTCCTTCACCCGCACCACGTAGGCGTTGGAATCGAGCTGGACGTTGTCGAGGATGCGGACCGAGGGCATGACGAAGCCGAGTTCCGCCGCGAGCTGGCGGCGCAGGGCCTTGATCTGGTCCGTCAGGCGGTCCTGGCCCTCCTGTCCGTTGACGAGGGCGAGGAGCGCGTAGCCCATTTCGAGCTTGAGGTCGTCGAGCTTGAGGAGATCGGTCACCGTCTCCTCCTTGGCGGCCTGGGCGGCGGCCACCGCGGTGGCGTCCATCGGCGCACCATCGGAATCGAGGGGAGGGGCCTCGCGGGCGATCTTGGCGAAGTGCCATGCGGCGTAGCCCGAGGCCCCCGCGAGGGCGAGGAAGGGCAGCATCGGCATGCCCGGCAGGAACGAGAGCAGCACCATCACGCCCGACGACATGCCGAGCGCCTTCGGGTAGTTGGCGAGCTGCTTGCCCAGCGCCTTGTCGGCCGAGCCCTTCACACCCGCCTTGGAGACGAGGATGCCCGCCGCCGTCGAGACGATGAGGGCCGGCACCTGGCTCGCGAGGCCGTCGCCGATGGTGAGCAGTGTGTAGGACTTCGCGGCCGCGCCGAAGGGCATGCCCTGCTGGGCGACGCCGATGATGATGCCGCCGATCACGTTGATGAAGGTGATGAGCAGCGCGGCGATGGCATCTCCGCGCACGAATTTCGAGGCACCATCCATGGCGCCGAAGAAGGAGGATTCTTCCTCCAGCGCGGCGCGTCGGGCCTTCGCCACCTTCTCGTCGATGAGGCCGGCCGAGAGGTCGGCATCGATCGCCATCTGCTTGCCGGGCATGGCGTCGAGGGTGAAGCGGGCGGCGACTTCCGCGATACGGCCCGAACCCTTGGTGATGACGACGAAGTTCACGATGATGAGGATCGCGAACACGATGATGCCGATGACGAAGTTGCCGCCCATCACGAAGTTGCCGAAGGCTTCGATGACGTGGCCCGCCGCCGCCGTCCCCTCGTGGCCATGGCCGAGGATGAGCCGCGTCGAAGCGAGGTTCAGGGCCAGCCGCAGAAGGGTCGCGACGAGGAGAAGGGTCGGGAAGACGGTGAATTCGAGCGGGTTGTCGATGAACAGCCCCGTCATCATGATCAGCACCGAGATGATGATCGAGACGGCGAGCAGCAGGTCGAGCAGGAACGCGGGCAGCGGGAAGATGAGCACCGTGAGGATGCCCATCACGGCGGTGGCGAAGAACAGGTCCGTGCGCTTCGAAAGCGCGGTCAGGTTGGTACGGTTCGGGATCGCGAAGCTCGCGAATTGCGAGACGCTCATCCCCGGACCCGACGCGGCGGAGCCCGCCTCGCTCATTCTCGACACCCTTCACGTCCCACGTGGACCCGGCAAGAATTGCCGGGCTCAGGGTTAGCGAAGAGTTAACGAGGCACGGTGGAGGTCGATAAAACTCGGTCTCGCTCGCGCCGTTCCCGATCCGGGAGGATCCCTGGCGATACCGGGTCCGATCCCCCGAGCCCGCGGTATCGCACCTGCCCGTGGCATCCTTCGACGCATCTCGCTCGGCCAGCCTGATCCTCAAGCGGTGACGCAATCTCCGCCCTCAGTCGCGACCGCCCCGGTGCCGATGGGACACAGGCACCCGGCGGCAGCCGGAAAATCGCATGTTTCCTCACCGGATCGGTACGCTGGTCCCTTGCACGGGGGGAACTCGGCTTGTACAGCACGCCACTCGCTCATCGCCGCCGCTGCAAAAGCTGGCAACGATGTGAGAGACTGGAGGGGTGGCCGAGTGGTTGAAGGCGCACGCCTGGAAAGTGTGTATACCGGAAACGGTATCGCGGGTTCGAATCCCGCTCCCTCCGCCATACCACATAACCTAAGCTCCTGTTATTAAAGGGCTTTTCGGTAGGCGCTTGCGCTTCGCCTTCGAACCGGTCTACATAATGTAACTCATAGCGAGATACATTGGAACGCATGTCCGGCGACTATCTGCTCAACCGGAACGGAATTTGGCACTACAATCGGCGCGTCCCGCTCAACCTCGCGGGTCTCGATCCGCGCGGGTTTGCCAGGCAGTCGACCAAGATCCGAGTTGCGGATGATCCTCGCGGGGCAAAGGCCCGGCGCATTGCCGATAAGATCAACGCCGACACAGAGACGTTCTGGCGTGGGCTTCTTGGCGGTCAGGCCGCTGATGCGCAGGAGCGATATGACTCCGCTCGCACGAGGGCGCGCGGCTTCGGCTTCGACTACCTACCCGCCGAGGAGGTCGCGAAACTCCCGCTGGCCGAGAGACTGGCCCGCATCGAAGCGGTGCGTGCGGCCCCGCCAGCGATGGAGGGGCCATCAGTTGTCGCCCTGCTTGGCGGCGAGGCGCCGCCAAAGCTCATGCTGTCCGGTCTGTTCGACGCATTCGAGCGGCTCAGCAAAGCCGAGAACCGCGACTTATCTCCCGACCAGCTTCGCAAATGGCGCAGCCCGAAGCTTCGCGCGCAGACGAACTTCATCGACGTGATTGGGGATCGACCGGTCGCGGAGGTGACGCGCGCCCAGGCCCTCGACTTTCGGGCGTGGTGGCAGGATCGCGTCATGAACGAAGGCATGGAGATCGCCACCGCGAACAAGGATTTCGGCCACCTCAACACGATGTTCAAAGCCGTCGAGCGCGCGATGCGGATCGGGCTGGGGCCAGTCTTTTCGGAGATCCGTATCGGCGGAGAGACCACGGGACAACGAACGGCCTTTGCTCCGTCCTTCGTTCAGGATCGGCTACTGGCGGATGGCGCTCTAGATGGCCTGAATGACGAGGCGAGGCGGATCATCTACCTTATCGCCGAGACAGGCATGCGTCTGTCAGAGGCCTGCAACCTCACCGAGGACACGATCCGGCTCGACGCACCCATCCCGCACGTCATGGTGCGTCCAGATGGGCGGCGGATGAAGACGGACCAATCAGAGAGGGATATCCCGCTCGTCGGGTGCGCTCTTATAGCGGTTCAGGCGCAGCCCTCTGGCTTCCCTCGCTACCGCGATAAGGCCGCGAGCCTCTCCGCGCTCGTCAACAAGGTACTAGCCGGACGGAAGCTGCTCCCCGGCTCGGGCTACACCCTTTATTCGCTACGCCACACTTTTGAGGATCGGCTGACGGCGGTCGAGGCGCCCGACAAGATGATGGCGGCTCTCATGGGTCACAAATTCCATCGGCCGCGGTACGGGCTGGGGCCGAGCCTTGAACAGAAGCATGAATGGCTTCAGCGGATCGCCTTCAAGCCCCCGTCCAAGGTGTAGGTTTCGAGGATGCGCCGAGCCAGAATGTTCGGTGGCTCGGTCAATCTGGCCGCTTCGAGATCGGCGACCAGGGAAGTGAGGATCGGCGCATACTGGTCGCCATAGGTCTCGACGACGTAGGCGGCGAACACGGCAGCATCCCGGATGCGCTCATAATCCTCAGTCGGGTTTCGTCGAGGCGTCCTAGCCCTAGCCACGGTTCGCCTCCTTTATTTCGGGAGCGAGAGCGGAGCGGCCTTCGAGGCAATAATCCTCTTCCTGATCCATCAGCCGGACCCAGTGTTCATGCTCAGCGGTTTCGCAGGCGTTGCAGGTGTTGACGAGATATTCCTTCTCGTCGGCGGTGAGGACACTGCCGCACCCGATGCACTTCACCTCACTCCCCATGACCGGCCTCCATGACGAAGCGCTCGACGAAGGAGCGGGCGGCAGAGGCGGTGGGGAAGTATTCGGAGTGGAACTTTGAGTGGACATCAAGGACCGAACCGAGCCACAGTTCGGTCCGGTCGTCGTAGGATGCGCCCCCGACAACCTCGTCTCCTTTCCATGCCGTCTCTCCGCCTTCGCCGTCGGGGCGCCAGTCGAGGGGCTGGGTGGTGTTAGCGGGAGGCATGGGAGGGCTCCGACTGCTGGAGGAGGGCGCGGGCGAGCATGGCTTGGAGCATGCACGACAGGATTGCGTAGCACTCGCGGTGCGGGCCATCGCCGGGAGCAAGGTCGGCGTGGAAACCGCTGTGGAAGTCGGCTTCCGGCCACTCGCCGCGAAGGCGTTCACCGGCTGGCCCATTGTAGTCGGGGCCGATGCTGGCATGGCCCGTCAGCGAGCACAGGCCCGAGGACATCCAGAAGTCGGGGAGGGCGCGCCGCGCTACCTCGCGAGCCGCATCTACCGAAAACGTGGGATTGAACGTCATCCGCACGAAATCGGCAGGCCACTTGCTCATGTCATGCCCGAAGACGGCGCGGAGCAGGTCGGCCTCGAAGTTGAGGTCCATCCCTTCGGGTGCCTCCTCCACCAGAGCAATGAGCGCGCGCAAGGTCTCAGCGGTTGGCATCGGCGGCCTCCTTGGTGAGCGGAAGGGCGGGAGGAGCCGGAAGGGGACACCAGTGGGTGGCCGGATTTTCTTTGCTGAAGCCCCCATCGGATGACATCCAATAAGGGTCATCGAACCGGTATTCGGGGCATCGGCACTCGCCGCCGCAATCGCCGATTTCGACTTTAAGGTCTTCCTCTTGGGTCCAGTAGCCAAGCGTGACGCGGGCCGGCACAGGCTTGCCCTCATAGGTCTGCGGGTAGGAGCCTAGAAGTATTTCCGTCCCATCCCTCGGCGCCGTCTCAATCGGCTCCCACCCCTCCGCCGCGCGCGCCGTGTCTTCTGCTAGCGCGGAGCGGTGGATGAGGGAGCCGTCGCGGTAGGCGTTGACGAGGGCCGCGACGAACTCGAGATTGGACCGGCCGGAGCAGGTAGCGTCGTCCTCCATTTCGACGACGAACCGAGCAAAGCCAGACCACTTCACGTTCCGGTCGGGACCGGGTTTTGACGGGATGCCGGCTGCGTCGAGAAAGCGGTAGCCGCCCTCGACTTTGCCCAGCGACCACTCGCCTTGGGATGCCATCTCAGATAGCGCCCGCAGCGCCTCAGCTTCAATCGCCATGGGGATGCTCCGGGGTGGTGAGGGCGGGAAACTCGTACTTGAAGGTGCTGCGCCACCAGTCCGCCTCTGACATGCGGCCATTGCAGTAGCCGGCCTGCCAAGCCGCCTCGTCACCGATCGGTGTGTAAGTCTCGCCGTCTTCGCTGATGCCGTCTTCGAGGCATTTCTCGGCAACTTGACGCTGGCGCCAGTAGGCGACCTGCTCTTCGGCCTTGGCCCGCATCGTCGCGGCGCCCCGCTCCGCCTCCTCGGCCCTGGCTATCGCCGCATCCCGTTCGGCCTCGGCGGTGACGATGCGCTGGTAGACAGCCTCACCATGCTTCGCGGTATCAGCTTCGTCGGGGCCATCGCCGCAGATTGAAAGAAGGCAGGCCGGGCATATGACGTCTTCATCGTCAGGTCTGCATTGCTCGGACGAGCCGACCCAACCGCAGTGTTCGCACTCCGTCAGGTAGTAGCGGCCGCGAACCGGGATCGAAGGTGGGGCCGGCTGGCAGAACGGATCAGCGGCAGTGGCCTCGGCGATTTCCTCTGCCGTCATCGCGCCCGTCCGCGCCACGGCCTCCCGCTCTCCCAGGCACGGTGGTGTTGGGGTGGGGGTCATGCGGTCCTCCGCATTGGTTCGCAGGCCGAACCGCATTCGACATCGCGGTCATCATCATCGGTGAGACCTGGGAGCAATGGCTCGCGCCCCACCCGGTCGATCAGGCTCTGCATTGAATATTCGGTGACGAACTGGCCCTTGCCGAGCACTTCGCCGTAGGCCCACCAAGCCAGCGTCCCCGGCCGGGTTCGCTCGGTCCACATCAGGCGCTTATCGCTCTTCAGAAAGCAGCCGTCGCAGTTCCCGTCACCGTCACCGGAAGGGATGCCGAGGTCGAATGGCTGTTCGGCCCAGAACTCATCGACATCGGCGCGGGTGGCTCCCGCTGCGTAAAGCGGGAACTCTGACTTGTAGGGCTCCTTCCATTTCGGATCACCCTCGGCCGCCCATCGACGGTGAATGCGCTTCGTCTCGTCAGCCCGCAGGCCGACAACGTTTTTCCAAGATGTCCACTCGCATCCCCCATTAGGAACCCACGCGGTCAGGAACCGCTTGATCGTCAGCACCTTCAATTCTTCGGTGCAGAAGCGTGCAAGCGCGTTCGGTGTGTACTGCTTCATCGCGATGAGAGCAGCGAAGGGCTCGCCGTTCTGCGCCGCGGAATTGTAGCCAACGCGTTCAAAGCCGGCCGCATTGACCAAGCCAGACCGCCCGGCGTCTTCTGCGAGCCAGCGCTTAAGGCCCGCGCGCCCTTCGGCTTGAGACGGGGTCGCCCGCCATTCCAGCCACTCAATCTGGACGCCCCAGCGCGTGCCGATCTCATGGACGAAACGCAGCGTCTCCGGCCGCTCCTTGCCGGTATTGGCGAAAGCTACGACGACGTCTTGAGGGAGCTTGCCACCATGGGCGTCGAGGATATGGCGCAGCATAAACGCCGATGTGCGACCGCCGCTGAAGCTAATGAGGGCCGGGCCAGTGATGAGGTAGGGGCTCGCCATCACGCCTCCTCCCCTGAGCTTTTGGAAGCTGAAGTCGGGATCCACGGACGCCCGGTCGGGATCGGCTCGCCGTCTCTTAGGGGCTCGCCGTCGCGCCCGACGTAGCTCTCACGCTCGGGTCCGAAGCACCCGATATGTCCGAGCCCTCCCTCGTACTCATTCAGGACAAGATCGCCTTCCTTGAACGGCTGGCCGCAATAGACGCAGCCCTCAATCCCATCGGGCGGCATGGGCTTGCCGGAGTAGGAAAGGTGGTGGCCATTGCCGGGCGAGACGGCCGGGTCCGGCTCTGACGCCGAGCGGCCAAGATGATCGGGCCGGATCTCACGGAAGCGGATCGGCATCGGTGCGCCGTCGGCCGTGTCCATGTGGATGTAGCGATCCTGGCACCAACTCCATCCGGCATAGGTCAACCGATCCTCACCGTCGTGGTCGCCGTTGTTCGATCCGACGGTGATGCTGGTCTCGGCGTCGCGGAGGCCCTTGCCATCGCTCGGCACCTCAAGCTCGTAGAGCGTGCAATCGTGCCGAGCCTCGGAGATGGGCTTCCACCCGTCCCGCTCCCCTCCTTGAGGCGGATGGGCGAGGGCGGCAGAAAGGGCGTGCTCTACTCGCGACTTAAGGCCCTGTAGGCATGACGCGATCCAGGTGACGTGATCTTCTGGACTCTCGACGGTCGCGTTGCCGCCGAGCATCTTGTTCACGCCCGTGAGGATGTGCCGAAGGTTCTCGACCGCCTCCCCCTCACCTGTCGGTGTCGAGACGGAGAGGGCGGCGCGGGCCATCTGCGCCATCCATTCCATATCATCTGTGTCCACACCCCCGTGTTGCCGCATCTGCCATTCGATACGGGACAGTCTGTCGTGCGAAGGCTCGTGAGCCTCCTCCAACGCCGCCCGAACCGGGTCTCCGGGGGAGGTGCGTGCGGAGGCGGCAGGAACAAGAGCGAAGACGCCGACGTGATCTGCGAAGTCCGAGGCAGCGAAATCGGACGCCTCTTCGGCCGTCGCGCACAGGTCAGAGGAACCCGTCACTAGGTCGCCGTCATCGTCGCGATAGACGTTCAGGTATCCGATGACGTCGGTCGCCTTGGCCTCGCGCTCGTCCTCGCGCTTCGTGTTCGGGTTGGTGAGGGATGAGGTGGATCTCTCGCGCCGAACGATCTTCATGATCTCAGCGATGACGAACGGCTTGCCATCTCGCTCCCACAGGATAATCCCGCCCTGGCCGCCGTGCATGGAGACGTAGCCCTCTTTACCCTCACGGCTCACCGTCGGGCTGGAGTGCTTGCGGATCGCCTCCCAGATCTCTTGTTCGATGTTCTCGACACTCATCACGCAGTCCTCATGATCTTGCCGGCAAGGCGAGGCACAGCCTTGCGCGCGGGCTCGGGATTGCTGGATTGGTGCTGATACCGACCGCGGTACGGACGCTCGGTCGGCTCGTTCAGCAGCGTGAACTTGATCTGCGCGATGGGCGTCCCGGCCTTCAGGCGGATCGGCCACGGCAGCATGCGGGTGAGTTCGAGGGTAAGACCACCTTCAAATCCCGGATCGATCAGCGTGTTCTGGACGAGCACGAAGATGCGGGCGTTCGACGACTTGTCCTTAACCTCGGCGAGCACGTCGTCCGGGATGCGGAACGTCTCGACGGTCGAGGCGAGGCGACCCCAGAAAGGCCAGAGCCACATGTCCTGCTTAAGGCGGACATCGTAGCTGGCTGGTCCTAAGCCGAACGTGCGGTCGTGGGAGATCGTGCGCTCGAAGAACGGGGCGATCATGCCGGCCAGAGCGCGGTCGCGGATCTGCTGGTAGGGGAGGATCATCGCCCAGCCCTCATGAAGTCTGGCGTGTAGCGACCGCAGAGAGCGGACCGGCCAGCGCGCTCGGCATCGAAGGCCAGCCGGCGGAGTTCGGCCCGAACCGCGTCGTAGTCGCTGGGCGCCGCGGCCAGGCGCTTGCCGTGAGCGATGAAGCTGTCCGCGATCTTACGGGCGAGCCCTTCGTCGGTGGCGACGTCGAACAAGCCGACGCCACGGTCGAGAAGCATTTGAGCCGTCTCTTCGACGGAAATCGGCTTGGGCTGGGTTGCGGTACGGGTCACAGCCAAACCCTCCCGAGCCAGATCACGCCGACGAGGTCGGCAGCCAGGAGGCCGGGGCCGAGGATCGCGATGGTGATCGCCGTCACGTCCCAGGGATTGTCGTTAGCGGCGGTCTGAGAGCGCGCAGCGTTGCGAGCCTGGAGGAGAATGCCGCCGGCGATGACCATGCAGGTGATGATCGTCGCGATGATGATGAGGAGCTGATCGTCCATCACAGCGCCTCCATGCGGCGGTCTTCAGCGCGGCGCTCGGCGGCGTCTTCGCGGGCGGCCTGGTCGGCTTCGACCGCATCGGCGACGAGGCTATCGAGCAGATCCGTGTCGGTTTCGACGAAGTTCGTCAGCCAATCCGGGACAGGAAGCTCGCTCTGCCCGTGCCAGAGCTTGATGGAGACGACTTCCGCGTCCGCACCATGGCCCGGCTCGTCGTAGCTACCCTTGAAAGCCGGAGTGAAGTCGTAGCCGACGATCAGGGAAAGCTCGCGCTCGCCGCCGTCGTTGATGGACAGGCACAAGCCCGTCTTGAAGAAGCGGGTCTTAGCCATGGCTCAGGCCTCCGCTTTGGCGAGAGCGGCGCGAGCGGTGCGCCAAACAGCGATGGTGTCCGGCGCAATTTGTCCAAGCCCGTAGGACAGATCCGCCGCGTCAGGGCCGCCAGGAAAGGCCGCCGTCCAGTGAGCGTCTAGGGCCTTCAGCGCCGCTAGCATGCCAGGGGCGGCAGCGATCAAGCGAGCATTTGCTTCTGCCTCGACAGTGCCGATCCGCCGACCGTTGCCGTCGATCAGATCCTCACTTTCGCCGACCCAGCATTCGCAGACCGTCGCTGTCGAATGGTAATAGGTCTTGGTCCCGTCGGTGGTGCCGACGCGAACTCGCCTGTCGTTCTCCATGCAGAAATCGTCGGCGACCCAAGGTGCCGGAGTGTGCTTCGCGGCCATCACGCGCTCCACCGGTTCGTGCCGTGGATCTCGTAGGACTGCTGCTCGTCCGCCCACTCGTCGCGGAAGTCTTCCTGAGCCCAGGACATCGGCGCCTGGACGCCATAGGCCGCATAGGCGTCGGTCAGGCCGCGAGGGAGCTCCACACGTTCGGCATCGAGGCGGGCAGAGACGAGCTTAAGGACTTCCGCCGTGACGTCGTGCCAGAGGCCGCGCTTCTGACCGGGGATCTGCTCGATGACGATGACGCTTTCCAGAGGGCGATCATCGAGATGCGCGCCGGCCAGGTATTCGGCGGCATCGGTCGCGGTCTCACCGACGCGGGTCTCGGACAGGACCGAGTACGGCTCGGACGCCTTCATCGGCATCCGGAAGCGAACGACGTGCGTGCGCTCGGTTTTGGGGAAGGGGGTGGCGGCCATGGCTCAGGCTGCCTTCTGCGGATAGCGAGGCGGGGACACGCGCTGCCAGGCCGGAGAGGTGCCGGCCGGTGCGCGGCGCGCGATCGCGGCATGTCGGATGAGGCGACGAGCCTGCTTGGCTTTCTTGATGGCTTCGATGCGGCGGGGCGCGCGGTAGCTCGTGGCTGCGCGCGGTGTCTTCTGTCGCTTGTCTGACATTGGCGTGGCTCCATCGGCTCGGTGAGCGGCGATGGAGACAACAATACGGATACGCATATGCATGTCAACGCATAATATGCGGAAACGTATAAAATCTTTGGTCCTAGGGGCGGTTCAGCGCGGTCGAATGTGCTTTACCATTGCCGCCCAGGTCACTTCGGCATCATAAATCGGCGGCTCGAACTGGGCATGAAGATGATACAGTCCGTCTTCGGAGCCGTTCTTAATTTTTTTTATTAGAACGCGCCCATCACTCAATCCACAAACGCAGATAGCACCCACCAAGTCGGCAGTAACCGGTCGGCGAACATCATCATAAAATACGATCCATCTATCAAAAAACTCTCCTAAACTAGTCCCTCTAATCTCCACTGCGACTGTGTCCCTCGTTGCTACACCGGGAGCTTCAATCTTTTCATCAGGGTCGGCTTGCCCGTCCCCAAAAACTGCAACTTCGCTCCCGGCGCCAACAAAGCCAACGAGAGGAACAAAGCTAACGCGCCCTTCCTCTAAACCGTTCATTAATTTTTCGCGCACGAGCTGGAGCAATTTCCGCTCGTTCTGACCACGCGGAATGGTCTCGCCATTCTTCCATCGAGAGACCGTAGGCTGGCTGACCCCAACTTGCATTGCGATCTCGTCCTGCAGCAGGCCGGCCTCGTCTTCAAGGCGCGAGATAAGGTCGGGGGAGAAGGTCAACTCGCTCATTTCGGGCGCATACGCCCGTGCATAAAATTTTGCCAATGCGCACGTGCATAAAGGACTTGCCTCCTTGATGCGTATGCGTATATGCATTGTTCATGCAAGCGATCGCTCATATCAGAAAGCACGTGCTCCAGATTTCGCAAGCCCGGCTCGCCGAGGTTGCGAAGGTGGCCCAGGCGACAGTCTCGCGCTGGGAAGCTGGCGAGTTCGATCCCGGCCTTGCCGAGATTACCCGCATTCGGACGTGGGCCTTAGCCGAAGGCAAAGCCTGGGACGATGCATCCCTGTTTCTGAACCACAAGTCAGAGGAGGTCGCATGACCGCCGCGGCAACCCGCGCCTGCATCGTCGCGATGCTGGCCTGGCTGGTCTTCATCGGCCTGCAGCTCGGCGCCCGCGACGCCGCTCCCTTCGAGACAACCATTCCTTGGAGTGCTGGACGATGAGCACCGGAGCCCCGCTTCCCGTCTATAAGTACGCTTCTGGCGATGAGATGCTGCAGCGATACGCGGCCATCCGAGCTGCTACGTTCGCCCCGAGGCATGTGCCGGTAAAGCCGCCGACCTTCGTTCCTCAGACAATCAAGCCACCTGATCGGGCGGTGACGGTAAAAGCCGAGGCAGAGGTACGCGCGGCGTTCCTTGAAGCCACCCGAGAAGAGCGTGTCGAAACGCTCAAGATCCTTCGCATTGCCCGTGTTGTAGCGGCGGTGACCGGGATCACGGTGGAGGCCATTAAAGGGCAAAGCCGGAAGGCCCCGACGGTGAAAGCCCGTCAGATCGCGATGTTCATCGCTCTGAAAACCGGCCGCCCCCTGACTGCGTGCGGCCATGCTCTGGGCGAACGGCACCATACGACCGTCATCCATGCTCGTGACAAACTCAGCCCGATCGCTGAGCGCCTTGGGCTCGCCGGCTGCTCGGATGCCGTCGAGATCGCCCATCAATTGTGGAATGCCGATTGGCGTCTGGCTGACGGAGCCGCGCGATGATCGCGGCCCCCCATCAGCAGAAGCTCAAGTTGGACTGGCTCCCATCTCGGCTTGCCGGCCGGGTCGAGAGTGTAGTGGACGGTTTCCTTGCCGGGACACCATCCGCGGTGAATTACCCGAATGTACTCAACGCGTTGAACATCCTTTCTGTGGGTCACGCTGTCCCGTCCCTTCCTGTGGTCGACGATCAATCGACCACAGGAGCGATGGTGTGCGGCGCAACCAGAATTGCCTTTCCGAACAACCCGAGAGACGCGTGATGACGACAGTCAGCACAGCCAGTCGGTATGCCCGCCGCCTTGTGGAAGGCGAGGCCCGCACGACCGGTCAACCCATCAAGGAAGTTGCCAAACACGTCGCGACCCGGTTGCGGCAGCCCTATGGTTCGATCTGGGGGCTATTGTTCAGATCGCCGAAGACGGTGAGCGCCGAATTGCTGGTGGCGCTTCAGGAAGCCGTTGAGAAACAGGTCCGGCTGGAGATCCAGGCCCTTGAGAACGAACTTTTGGCAGTCCGTTTGGGCGCTCTTCGCCGCGATGCTGGAGCGTTGGAAGAGATCGAAGAGGGCATCGCGCGACTGAGAGCGCGGCTGGCCGGCGCGGTGGAGGACAAGCAATGATCCCCGCCCCCTCGCTCGTCACCACCTCCGTCGATCCCGAGACCGGCAACGTCGTCATTTACGGCGACGGCATCCCGCTCCTCCAAGTCACGCAGAGCAGCGCCCTTTGGGTTCTATCTCGGCTGGCCGAAGCACTGGCGAGATCGTCATGACCCCGCGCCCGCCGTCGGAAGAATGCATACAGGGCGAGATCGTCGTGGCGATGAGCCGGACCTTCGATGCTCGCACAGTGCACGTCGCCAACGGCGGCAAGCGCTCAGCCAAGGAAGGCGCAAAACTGCGCTCGATGGGCGTCTGGGCCGGGCACCCCGACCTGATCGTCTATGGCGATGACGACCGGTCATTCCTGATCGAAGTCAAGGATCAGATCCTAGCCCGCGAGCGTGAGGTGCCGACCGATCAGCGGTTCGACACGCTCGACCCTAAGCAGAAAGACGCTGTGCTCGAACTCCGAGCGCGCGGGAAGACCGTCCACGTCATCGACAATGTCGAGGACGCCCTTGCGGCAGGCCGAGCCTTCGGGCTGGCGCCCAAGACCATCCCCATTCGGGCGAGCGCCTAGCGCAGCCCACGAAGTCTGGCCGAGGTCTGCGCTTTGCGCAGCCGGGCCGCCATCCCGTCGCCGCCTCGGCCAGACGACCCCAGGCGACGGAAGCGGTCGAACTAACAGGAGCGATCAATGGCGATCGATTGGAACACCCTCACACAAAAGAAGCGGCCGAAGCCTCCGTGCATCCTGCTCTACGGGCCGGAGAAGTCTGGCAAAACGACCCTGTCCAGCGAGTTCCTGCGGCCTGTGTATCTCCAGACCGAAGAGGGCGATGGCGTCCTCGATATCGCGTCGCTGGGCAAGATCGAGACCTATGCCGAGCTGATGGACGCGATCGGCATGCTCTACAGCAACGAGCACGACTTCCAGACGGTCGTCCTCGACAGCGTTACCGCAGCCCAGGCCCTGGTTTGGGCCGAGACGGGCGAGCGCGGCGACGACAAGGGCAACAAGAAGAAGCGGATCGAGGATTTCGGCTTCGGCAAGGGCTACACCTACGCCCTGGCAGTTTGGCAGGAAGTTCTCGACGGGCTGAACGCCCTGCGCAACGAGCGCGGAATGACGATCATCATGATCGCCCACTCCAAGATCGAGCGCTTCGACGATCCCGAGACCGTCGGCTACTCCAGATATGAGATCGACCTTCACGAGAAGGCGCGCGATTTTCTGAAGCGTGAGGCGGACGTCGTCCTGCTGCTGAAGGCGGACGTCACCGTGAAGTCGGAAGACGCCGGCTTCAACAAGGTCCGCGCCATCGGGCAAGGCGGTCGCTCGGTCTGGATGCACGCCACCTCGCGGCCGGCCTACGCCGCGGGCAACCGCTACGGCATTCCCGAAAAGACGCTCTACGAGCCTGGCAAAGGCTTCTCGGCCCTGGCCCCGTACTTCCCCCATCTCACCCCCCTCGCCATTGCAGCGGAGTAAGCACCCATGTCCGATTTCATGAGCTCGTTCGATCCGACCGCGGTCGACACCACCGATGAGCGCGGTTCCGGCGACTTCTCTCCGCTGCCGAACGGCGACTACCTCGTCCAGATCATCGAAGCCGAGATGAAGGACACCAGCACGGGCGGGGAGATGCTGCGCATGACGCTGGAGGTTCTGGACGGACCCCAGCCCGGGCGCCGGGTCTGGGAGAACCTGAACGTCGTCAACAAGAACCCCGACACCGAGAAGTACGCTCGCCGCGACCTCGCGACGATCATGGCCGCAATCGGCCAGGGGCCGACGAACGACCTCACGCTCCTCTGCGGCCGGCCGTTCAAGGTCACGCTGAAGACCAACCCGGGCCGTGAATACAACGGCAAGACCTACGATCCGTCGAACGGTGTGAAGCGCTATCACGGCAAGGCCGGCGCACCCGCCAGCAAGACCCCTGCGGCGGCTCCTACGCCTCGTCCTGCGGCACCGGCCGCCACGGCCCGCGCGTGGGCCAACAAGGCGCCTGCGGCCCGGTCGCTGGCGAACGGTGACCAGCCGCCGTTCTAGCGAAGCCGGGCGGCTGGCACCGTCCCTGGAAGTTCGAGCCAGCCGCCCTCGTCCCCGTCTAGCCCCTTTCAGAGCCGTTCGGAGAACCCGTTCCATGGCACAGGACAATTGCGCCGTCATCAAACCCGTAGGCATCGGAGATGTGTTCGGGCGCCTTACGATCATCGGAGGCCCCTACAAAGAGAAGAGTAAAGTTCGTTGGCAATGCCGCTGTGAATGCGGCTCGACCAAGGATTTTCGCCACGATCATATCAGGTCTGGAGCAACAATCTCTTGCGGATGCGCCTACATAAAGCATGGCCACAGCTTGAGCGGCAAGAAAACGGCTGAGTATGACGCCTGGACAAATATGCATCAAAGATGCAGTAATCCAAATCATTTCAAATATAAGGACTACGGCGCTAGAGGTATTGTTGTTTGTGAACGATGGAATTCTTTTGAAACTTTTATCCATGACATGGGCATGCGGCCTGAAGGTCTGAGCCTTGAACGCATTAATAATGATGCAGGCTACAGCCCAGAAAATTGCAAGTGGGCTACTTACGCTGAGCAGATGAAAAACCGCCGCGCTTACCGTCGGAGGGTTGCATAATGACATTCCTCCCTCCCGCAACCGTAAGCGCAGTCAGCTTGATTGATGCGGCTTATGTATCCGCGGCCAGAAATGGTGATGGCGCCGGCATCGCTATGTCCGCTGTCTCCAATGAATGCCTGCGGTCTCTGTTCTACCAGTTCCGCTGGGTCGCCGACCCCGAACAGTCCGAAGGTCGCAAAGAGCGCATCTTCAAGACCGGCAACCTCTACGAGACCCGGTTGCTCGACGACCTCCGTGCGATCGGCTGCGACATCCAGGAAATCGACGAGACGACCGGTTCCCAGATGAAGGTCGAGCTCGCCGGCGGGCATCTCCGCGGCAAGGTCGATGGTCGTCTGACCGGCTTTCACACCGCACCTGAGCTCGAACGCGTGGTCGAGGCGAAGTCGATGAACGAGCGCAGCTTCAAGGCGCTCGTGAAGGCCGGGAACGTCCGTGAGGGCAAGGCTGAGCACTATGCCCAGATCCAGATGTACCTCCATGGGACCGGCATCAGGCACGGCATCTACATCGCGGCCTGCAAAAACGATGACGCAATCTACGTCGAGGAGGTGCCCTACGACGCGGCGTACTGCCTCGCGATCGAGGCACGCATCCAGCGTGTCATTGACGCCCAAAGCCCGCCCGCGCGGCTCTACGACGATCCGAACGCCAAGGTCGCGTTCACCTGCAACTTCTGCCGTGCCAAGAGCCAGTGCCACGAGGGCGCCTTCGCCCGGGTGAACTGCCGGACGTGCCTCTTCAGCGAGGCTCATGACGGCCCGCGCTGGGTTTGCACGCGGGACAATCGCACGCTGTCCTATCGCGATCAGCAGGCCGGCTGCGCCGGTCACCGCTTCATTCCCGGACTGGTCCCGGGCGAGCAGATCGATGCCGATCAGGAAGCCGAGACGATCACCTACCAGCTCGCCGATGGAGCGGTGTGGGTCGATGGTGCTGTGGAGGTGGCGGCATGAGCGAGGTCATCGAAGCCGTCCGATACGATCTCGTCCAGATCCTGGCCGACCTATTGGTCGCCGCAGACGAAGCCACTGCCGTTGTCGCGCTCGCAGCTGCGCATAAGCGGATCGATGCAGCATTCGACGCGATGGAGGTCAGCGATGGCTGAGCTTCCTACTGCCGAATTGCGGAATAGAGTGCATCAGGTGCTCGATCCGCTCTGGATGAATGCTCTCGACAATGGCGGCTATCGAGAGAGCAAAAAGCGGTTTCTGCTGAAAACCAGCACTCGCCAGTTCCAGAAAATTGCTCGCGAACGTGTCTACGCATGGCTTGCCGAGCAGATGTGGTTACGCCCGGCCGATTGCCACGCTGCCCGCTTCACCATTGACCAGTGTCACGAGGCGATCAGCCTTCTTGAGAACGTGACCTACGTCGAGATCCGCAAATGGGCGCAGCGCCAGAAGTCCGCCCAGAAGTTGGCAAGGATGGAGGCTCGCGCATGTTAGACCTGAGGTATTACCAGCGCGAAAGCCTCGACGCCCTCTACGCCCATTTCAAGGACGGCGGCCAAAACGGCCTGATCGTGCTTCCGACCGGCGCCGGCAAGGCGCTGGTGATCGCGGCCCTCATCACCGAGATCATGGGCTGGTACCCCGAAAAGCGTATCGCGGTCGTCACGCACAGTCGCGAGCTCGTTGCCCAGAACCATGCCGAACTGAAAGCGTACTGGCCAGCCGCGCCGGCGGGGATCTACTCGGCCGGGCTCGGCCGCAAGGACACCCGCAGCAAGATCCTGTTTTGCGGCATCGCCTCGGTCCACAACAAGACCCGTCTCCTCGGCGCGTTCGATTTCGTTATCGTGGACGAATGCCACCTGATCCCACGAAACCGGGACACCTTCTATGGCCGGTTCCTGCGGGACCAGGCTGGCGCTCGCCTGATCGGGCTGACCGCCACCCCGTTTCGCCTCGACAGTGGTCGGCTGAACACGGGCGAGGACGCCATGTTCGAGGCGGTCGTCTACGACGCCAACGTCCGTGATCTGATCGAGAAGGGCTACCTGTCGCCGCTCATCTCCAAGGCGACCATCACCAAGCTCGACACGAACGGCGTGGCCAAGAGGGGCGGGGACTACGTCCCGGGCCAGTTAGCCGAAGCGGTCGATCAGGAAGAGATCACCCGGGCCGCGGTGGCCGAGGTGGTCGAGCGGGGCAGGGATCGACGAGCCTGGCTGGCATTCTGCTGCTCCGTCGAGCACGCGATCCACGTCCGCGACGAAATCCGATCCCACGGCATCACGGCCGAGACGGTCACGGGCGAAACGCCATCGGGCGAGCGGGACCGGATCATTCGGGACTTCAAGGCCGGCCGCATCCGATGCCTGACCAGCATGGCGGTGCTCACCACGGGCTTCAACGTGCCGGCAGTCGACATGCTGGCGCTGCTACGCCCGACGAAATCCGCCGGTCTCTACATTCAGATGGTCGGCCGGGCGATGCGTAAGGCCGTGGGAAAGGACAACGCCCTCGTCCTTGATTTTGCCGGCTGCGTCCGTGAGCACGGGCCGATCGACTGCGTCCAGATCCGAGAGCCTGGGGCCAAGGCCGGCATCGCGCCGACGAAGGAGTGTGAGCACTGCCACAGCTACATGCCGATCTCAGCCATGGTCTGCGAGGATTGCGGTAGCGAATTTCCGCTGATCGAGCGGGGACCGCGAGAGATCAAAATCGAGCGGGAGGCGGACAGCACGAGCCTGATCCTCTCGACGGAGCCGCCGACCGAGCTTCGCGTGAAGTCGTGGCGCTTCCGGGTTCACGAGAAGAAGAACGAACTCGGCGATGTCTCACGCACGCTGCGGGTCGATTTCTTCTGCGGCCTCACCAACCCCAGCATCTGGCTTTGCCCCGAACACCGCGGCGCCATGCGCCACAAGGCCGAGCGCTGGTGGAAGATGGCCGGTGGCGACGTAATGCCATCGACCGCGGCGGAATGCGTTGCGCTCGCCGATACCTTGGAGCGGCCGACGTCGATCAAGACGCGGCCCAACGGCAAATACACGGACGTGGTCGGCTACGAGTTCGCGCCCGTCCTGCAGCTGGAGGCGGCGGAATGATCGATCTGAACAACACCGAAGGATGGGAGCCGATAGCTACGGCTCCACGCGATGGAAGCGTGATCTGGGTAATGGACCCGGACTGCGGTGCTTTTCTCATGCGCTGGAGCGCGTCGACGACCAATCCGATGTTCTCTGACGCGACCGGTATGTGGCTGGCAACCGATGGCAGCCTGACGTGGTGCGAAGACACTGACGCCGGGCCGACGTGGTGGCGAGCTCAGATACTGCAATGACCCGCCCCCTCGACAACCCCGGAAGCTGCTTCGTCTGCCGGCGATCCGCGTCCGGTTTTGGCGTTCACCGCGGCGAACAGGTCGGCTGGATGTGCCTGACCTGCCGCGACACCCGATCGGGAGTGATTGCGATGTCCATCCTCACCCAGACCTTCGACCAGTACGAGCGCGATGCGCTGATCTACGCCGGCAACGAGGCGGGAGAATATCTGGACAGCCTCGGCACGACCGACCTCTCCGCCTTGCCCCCGGAAAACTACCAGCGCTTTTTGGAAATCGTCGTGAACTCGTTTGGCGAGGGCATGCGCCACAGCCTGAAGGACGCCGCATGAACACGCTCCTCCCCTTTGTGTTCGACCCTGCCATCCATCAGGTTCTGTCGAACGTCTCGGTCGCCCTCGACCTCGCGCAGAGCGGCGTCAGTGTTTTCCCCTGTCAGGCGGAGGGTGAGAAGGCGAAGTGCCCGGTCCCAGGCCTGTTCTGGCGCAATCAGAGCACCACCGACCCTCGTCGGATCGAACAGTGGTGGGAGCGGTGGCCGGATGCCATCCCGGCGATCGATCTGGCGAAGTCCGACCTCCTTGTGATCGACTGCGATGGCGAGGTCGGGCTAGCCGATTGGGCTGAGGTTTCTGCTGGTCGCTCCGACAATGCTCCAAGCGTGCGCAGCCCCCGCGGTGGCGAGCACGTCTACTTTAAGCGCAACGGCCGGAAGCTCGGCAACTCGACCGGCAGCCTGCCCGGGAAGCGGATTGGGCCAAGCGGCGACATGGAAGGCCTCGATGTCCGCGGGGCAGGGGGGTACGTCATCGCCCCGTGCGCGACCATGCTGGACGGTCGGCGCTACGAGCCCAGCGACATCAGCATCCATCATGCCGACGAGATCCCAGATTGGCTTCTTGAGATCCTAGAAGGGCATCGGCAGGCCGAGGCCACGGCCGTTCCGATGGCGCCCGGGAAGCCTGTCTCTGATGAGCGCAAGCGCGCCTATGGCGAGCGGGCGCTGTCCGAGGAGATGGCGGCCTTAGCTGCGAAGGGGCCGGGCGAGCGCAACGAGGCTGCCAACAAGATCGCGTTCCGGATTGGCCAGCTCGTCGGCGGTGGATGCCTGACCGAGGCCGAAGCCTACAGCCATCTGCATAACGCGGCAGCGTCCTGGGGCATCTCGGCTAACGACAAGGCGCTTGGGCCGCGGGGCACGATCGCTCGCGCGATTCGCGACGGCGCGCGTTCGCCGCGGTTCGTGCCGGATGACTTCTCTGAGGTTGATGCCGACACCTATGCGCGGGCCATCATCACCACGAAGGAAGGCACGTTCGACGCGACCACGGGCGAGGAGATCAAGCCCATCGTCGCAGAGCCGGCCGAGGACTATCCGGACGAGGCCCTGCAGGTCGGCGGGCTGGTTGGCGAGATTGCCGACTGGATCATGTCGACCGCGATGTACCCATGTCGTCTGTTCGCTGTTTCCGCGGCCCTCGCGGCGGTCGGGACTGTAGTCGGGCGGCAAGTCTATACCGGCGTGCCGCGGGCTGGGTCCGCCTTGTACTGGCTCATCATCGCGCCAACCGCGGGCGGCAAGGACCGGCCGCAGGAAGCACTGAAGCAGGCCCTCCAGGCCGCAGACCTTGGGCATCTCATCAAAGGGTCTGTCTCATCGTCCGCGAAGCTCGGAATGACCCTGATCGAGCAGCCGGTGCAATGTCAGGTGATCGACGAGGTGGGAAAGGTTCTGCGGAAGTTCGTCAGCCGCAACGCCTCCAGCCAGGAAATGAGCCTGCTCGACGACTATTGCTCGATCTGGGGCAAGAACCTCGGCTCGTTCGAGCCGGAAGGGGTGACCGTCAGGACCGACTCGACGATCCGGCAGCCGTCGCTCACTTTTTTCGGCGCCACCACCCCGACGGCGTTCTATACGCAGCTACGATCAGCCCAGGTTGCTGGCGGCTTCCTCAACCGCTTCCTCGTCATGCAGCGTCACAAGCGCGTTCCGGAGAACGCCAACGTCCAGCCCGAGGACGGCGTGCCGGAGGTCATCGTGGAGGGCTTGAGACGGCTTCACACGTGGCAGGACTGCGTGGCGGGTCGGGTCTCCGATCAGGTCAAGGACGCGCTTCTCCCGCCAGATCCGTGCGTGATCCCAACTAGCCGAGAGGCTGATGTGCTCCTGCTGGAGGCCCGGGCCAAGGCTCGAACCTGGATCGTAGCGTCTGACGACAATCCCATGCTTGAGGTCTACGCGCGCTCGGCCGAGATGGTGAAGCGCATGGCGCTAATCCTGGCCTGCGGGCGGCATTGGCAGGACATGACGCGGTGTCGGATTGAGGTCTGTGACGTGGCCTATGCCAACGGTCTGGTGAATTGGTCCATGGGTTCGTTCGTCGAGGGCCTGAGCCAGCACATGGCCGAGAATGAGCACCAGGCGAACGCCAAGATGGTGCTGAGCATGATCCGGAAGGCCGGCACCATGCCGCGCTTCAAGCTGGTTCGGCAGATCGACGGTAGGCTCGATGCCCGGACTTTGGACAGCGTTCTGAACAATCTGGTCGAGGGTGGATCGGTGGAGAAACTGACCGAGGCCAGCGGCGAAAAGGGTGGCCGGCCGAGGACGGATTACGTCTACCGAGGGGGGTAGTTATTGCGGAAAATGGCTTCCGAATGGGGGTTTTGTCGGGTCGCTCGGAAGGTCGTTTCCGGGCGATTTTTCGTTTCAAGAGGGGGTTATGGCGGGTTTCAGGGGGGTTCTTTCGGGTGCGTTTTCCGACAAAACCTCCGCCCTCTAACTCATTGTTATATATATAGAAAAAAGATATTTTTTCTTAATTATATAGTTTTGTCGGTTTCTTCGGGGCGGTATATGAATTTTCTCTCTTTTTATCAGTATGCATACCCTTGACCGACAAAACCTACAAAACCTCCCCAAGCAATAACCTGCGGATGGCGAAGTCCGGAGTCAGCAACCAGCCCGATCGCGATGGTATAACCCCTCATCACCTGAGCGGGCCGGCGCGATGGATCAATCCGAACTCGATGACGCGACCAAGGGCCGGGAAGCCTACGAGGCTTTCATCCACCTGTTCATGCATCCGTTCGACCACGACGAGGATGTGATCCTGTCCGTTGTCGAGGCTGGTGACGGCCAGCCGATGGTTCTCGTGGAGGCGGATGCCGAAACCCTGCTCTTGACCGTCCAAGAGGCGATGGATGCCTCCGCGGTCCTCACGATGGTCGCCCGCTTACTGGACGACGAGCCAGACGCCCCGGTCATCCTCGAACTGGCGCATGACATCACCGAGATCGTCGCCGAGGCCCTGGGCATGGAGGCTGCCGAATGCGTGCTCCACTGACCTCTCCCCGTCAGTCCCCGACCGCAGAGAGGGACGCGCGATGAACTGGCCATCAGCTTTCACGGCCCTCGTCATGACCGTCGAGAATATCCTGATCCTCGGCGGCACTGGCTATGCCGTGTTCGTCCTCGGCGCGAGCGGATGGTGGTTCGTGCTCGCCGTGCTCTGCCTGAACATGTGGAGGTCGAAGGCATGACCCTTACCGACAAAGCAGCCAGCTTCGCCAGAACCGAAACAGAGGAGGGGGCCGTGGGAGACGTACCGGAGATGATTGAGCGCGTGGCGAGGGCGCTGGTTCTCGATTATGGCGGCCATCCCGACCAAGTCCTGGGCTTCTCCAGCGCTAGCGCTGCGCTTTGGACATTCTACGTTCCGGCTGCCCGCGCCGCCATCGCCGCGATGCGCGAGCCGAATGAGGCCCTCCTCGGCGAGCTTCACGATAAGGTGCGGATTGAAGTCCGCCCCGAAGAGCGCGGCGCGTACATCACGAACGCTGATGCCATGTGGGCCGCTGGCATCGACGCCGCCCTCGGCAACCCTCCGGCGGCGCGATGAGCAACGCCCCGCACTTCGATCCTCTCAACGCCTCCTCCGAGGAAGAGGCCGACATGGTTCGCGGATACCGCGAGGCTGGAGACATGAGTGCCGTCTTGGAGATGGAAGGCGTCGCCTACGAGCACGGCTGGCGGATGCGCAGGAACGACATGGCCGGTGTGGTGGATGCCGATCAGCGCAATCTAGCGCGGCGGTATCTCTGCCTCCGCCAACCCATCAGCGTCTGGTCTCCCCAATCCGGCTTCAGCATTGAGACTTTCAACTAACCCCTTCCCGACACCCGGAGACGCCCGATGGCCTTCGCCAGAACACCCGAGCAGATCGAACGCTTCCGGAGCCTCGCAGCGCCCCGTCGCGAGGCCAATGGCAGGAAGCAGCGCCCAACCACCTCGGCGGCCCGTGTGGAGGCCAGGAAGGCAAAGGACGACATGTCTGAGACCGAAGCACTGAGCGTCGCGCTAAGCCAGCCTCATCGGAGGCCATTTAAGTCCTCACGCCTGGACCCGAAGCTCGGCATGCGCGATCCGCGAGCGGGCTACCCGATCGGGCGCCTCTACCTCGAAGGCACACTGACCATCGACCAGTTCAACACCAGCCACCGCTACATCGAGCTCTACGAGCGATATGCCCATCAGGTGGTCGGCGTCGCGCCGAAGTTCCCGTGCCAGGCCATCAGCGACGCGCCGGGCGGCAAGTCCACTGGCCGGGAGATGACATTCGAGGAAGCCGACAAGATCAAGGCGCAGTGGCACGAGGCTCAGACCGCGCTCGCCGACACTGGCGAATGGGCCGCGTGTGCCGGCGCTCTCGTCGCCATCGGCGTGATGCTCAAGAACCCGAGGAACGACGCGGAGCTTGGATCGCTGCGGGTTGGGCTGAACGCCCTTCACAAAGTGTGGAAGTAGGGCGTTGACACGGCGTTCAAAAAATTCCATGGTCACGTCGTTATCGGGCGCTTTGCGTCCTCAGGGCTGGTCCGCAGGGGCTGGCCCTTTTGTTTTTCCGCCCGCATCGTCCCGCCCATCCCCCAATTCGCCGCTGAGGCGGTAGAGAGCCAGCTAGCCTCGCAGCAGAGTCAGGAAAGCCTCAATCTCTGAAGCCTGCTTGTCCCATGTATCATACCTTCCGGCGATGAACGTCCCGCCGGGTGTGATGATTTTCTTGACGAAGCCGACTTCAAATCGTTTCGCTCGCGATGCTCCTGCCTCACGTACTCTCAGGCACCTATCCACGATGTCGAGAATTTCGACGTTGGTCATTCGCTCCTCAGGCGTATCGGCCGAGTAGCCGCGCCGAACGATGACTTCTCGGGCATGGACGGGCTTCGCAGGCATTTGAATTTGGCTCCTCTCAGCCGCCAATCCTGTTCGCTAACGATATCAAAGGCAACGACATGACAACCATCGCCATGCGCAATGCCCTTCAGTCGATGGGCGCTTCCCTTGAGACCGGCGGACTTCTCGTCAACGAGGCGATCGACGCTGTCGTCTCCGCTCATGAGCATGGTGGCAAGGCTGCCTTCGACGAGCGTATCGACCACCTTCGTGCTGTCGTCATCGGGTATGCGGATACGGCGAAGTCGCACCGCGACATGGCTCTTCACGTTGCAGGGCTGCCGGGGTTCGTTCCGAATGAGTCGGTGGCCCCTGTCACCGACAGCACCGATCCCGAAGTTGCAGCCGCTGCTTCGCGGAAGGGTTCGGGCAAGGCGGACGCCTGAGGGCTGGAATGGCAGACAGCGACGAGGCCCACGACAATCCAGTAGGCCGCCCCACTGCCTACAAGGCTGAGTTCGCCGAACAGGCTCGCAAGCTGTGCTCCCTTGGGGCGACGGACATCGAACTCGCAGATTTCTTCAGCGTAAGTTCCTCGACGTTTTACCTTTGGCGGAATGTGCATCCGGAATTTTCGGAGGCAGTCACCGCGGGGAAGGATAGCGCTGACGACCGGGTTGAGCGCGCCTTCTACAATCGGGCAGTCGGATACACCTTCGAGAGTGAGAAGGTCTTCCAACACCAGGGACAGATCATTCGCGCAGAGACTCGTGAGCATGTGCCCCCGGATGCCGGTGCCGCTCTGAACTGGTTGAAGAACCGCCGCCCCGATAAGTGGCGCGATAAGCAGGTGGTTGAGCACGACGGCAAGGTCGAGATTGGTGCTGATGCAGCCTTCGGAGATCTTGTCGGAGCGTTGGAAGCTGCTGCCCGCCTCAAGTCAGGCGGCTCTGGCAGCTAGATCTCGCTGGATAGACCGGGCTCGTCCGGCTCAGATTACGCCGGAAGGACTAGACTGGTCGACGTGGCTGATCCTTGCGGGCCGTGGCTGGGGGAAAACCCGGACGGGTGCCGAAGACGTTGCTTGGTACGGGGCCAGCAAGCCTGGCGTCCGGATCGCTGTCATCGGCCCTACCTACGCCGACGCGAGAGACACCTGCATTGAGGGCGAAAGTGGCATTCTTGGGGTTCTTCCTCGTGAAGCCGTCGATACATGGAACCGCTCCCTCGGCGAACTGATCCTCACGAACGGGTCGCGCTACAAGCTCTTCTCAGCGGACGAGCCGGATCGTCTTCGCGGGCCGCAGCATCACCGAGCCTGGTGCGACGAACTCGCGGCATGGACGAAGCCCGATACTTGGGACCAAATGCTTTTCGGGCTCAGGCTCGGCGAGCACCCTCAGGTGGTCGTCACCACGACGCCGAAGCCGACGCCGCTCGTTCGCAGATTGGCGCTGGATGCCCGTACGCGCCTTACGAAGGGTCGGACGCTAGACAATGCAGCCAACCTCGCTCCGAGCGCTCTAGAGCAGCTTCAGGCGCGATACGCAGGCACGCGGCTGGGCAGGCAGGAACTTGAAGCCGAGATCCTCGACGATGTACCTGGGGCCTTGTGGACTCGGGCCATGATCGACGAGGCGCTTAAGCCCGTTGCTCTGCCCGCCATGAAGCAGATCGTTGTGTCGATAGATCCTTCCGGAACGAAGGGCGATGCCGACAGCGGAGACAGCATCGGGATTGTCGTAGCAGGTAAGGGCGTGGATGGCAGGGCCTATGTGCTTGCCGACCGAACCTGCAAGCTGTCACCGAATGGATGGGGCCGGCGCGCGGTCGAGGCCTATCACGAATTCAAAGCCAATATGATCATCGCAGAGCGCAACTTCGGCGGCGCGATGGTCGAGCACGTAGTTCGAACCGCCGACCCTTACGTTCCGTACGAAGAGGTCGTGGCTTCCCGCGGCAAGGCTATTCGAGCCGAACCGGTCGCCGCCCTGTACGAGCAGGGGCGTGTTTCGCATGTCGCTGGCATGACCGATCTGGAGGATCAGATGTGCCAGATGGCGGGAGATGGATACCTCGGCGAAGGATCGCCGGATCGGCTTGATGCGATGGTGTGGGCTCTTTCACACCTGATGTTGGGGGAGGTCGCTCGGCCGCTTCGCGTCAGTTCACAGGCCGTCGCTCAGTCCATGGCATCAAGCCCTCGACGTGCCCGGTTCTGATGGCAACCTCGCGCCAGCGCCGCCTCGCGCCCAATGCTAAGCAATCCTCGCCTAGTAAGGCGAAGATACACCCGATGTCGGTGCATCAGTCGCGCCAGAAGCCTCGCGAGGAGGGCATTGACCCATATGCAGCCGAGCGGCTGAATGGCCTGTTCCCATCCAGCGTCTTAGGCGAAGGCTCCGGGCAAATCGCTCAGGACGGTGCGATAGCCGAGGTCTCCAATTGGGCTTCGGCCGGCTACGCTGATTACGCTCTGTCGGAGGGCGTTGCCTTCCTCGGGTACCCCTACTTGGCCGCGCTGTCTCAGAGGGCCGAATACCGCAAGATCGTCGAGGTTATCGCGACCGAGATGACGCGGAAATGGATCAGGATCACCTCTCAGGGAGACGACGATAAGTCGAAGCGCATCAGGGCGATCGAAGAGGCGTTTGATCGGCTCAACATCCGCGACGCATTTCGACGCGCGGCTGAGCAGGACGGGTTCTTCGGCCGCGCCCACATATTCATTTCGCTCAAAGGGGATGATCAGCCCAACGAACGGGCCGCTTCGATTGGTGACGGTCGAGATGAGACGTCCCGCGTCAAGGTGCCGAAGGGAAGCCTTCAGCGCCTGGTGACTGTTGAGCCATACTGGGTGGCCGCCAATCCCATCAGCTTCAATTCGATGGACCCGCTCGCCCCGGATTTCTATCGCCCCAACAATTGGAACGTGATGGGCAAGCAGGTGCATACCTCGCGCCTGTTCACCTTTGTCGGCCGTTCGGTGCCGGATGTCTTAAAGCCGGCCTACGCTTTCGGCGGCCTTGCGATGACGCAAATGGCCAAGCCCTACGTCGACAACTGGCTGAAGACCCGAGAGAGCGTTTCAGACCTGATCGCATCGTTCTCTGTGAGCGGCGTTAAGGGAATGGATATCGTCGACGCGCTCGCCAATGGGCAGATGGAAGACCTCTTCAACCGGATCGAAGTGTTCAACAATCTGCGTGACAATCGCGGGTTCATGGCGCTGATGGCCAATGAGGAATTCTTCAACGTCTCCACTCCGCTTGGGACGCTTGATAAGCTGCAAGCCCAAGCGCAGGAACAGATGGCAAGCGTCAGCGGCATCCCGCTGGTCAAGCTCCTCGGCGTCACCCCATCGGGGCTAAACGCCTCGTCTGATGGCGAAATCCGGGTCTTCTACGACTACATCCATGCCTACCAGCGGCTGCTGTTTGGCCCCAACCTGAAGCGGCTTCTGAGCATTGTTCAGCTCTCTGAATTCGGCGATGTAGACGAGAGCATCGGCTTTGAGTTCGAGCCGTTGTGGGAGATGTCGGACAAGGAGAAGGCAGATGTCCGCCTCGTCGAGGCGCAGACGGCTCAAGCCTACGTCGACAGCAGCATCATTCTTCCTGAGGAGGAGAGAAAGCGGCTTAGTTCCGATAAGGACGGCACCTATCAAGGGCTGGATCTCTCCCTTGATATCGCGCCCGACCCGACAGAGTTGCTGAGCGAGCCGCCAGAGCCCGATCGGAATGATGAGGGCCGAGAGGCGGCAGAGTGAACCTCGACCAGCACTTCGACGCTTCGGCGCGCTATCGTAGGGCTCTTGCCCTTGATGAGGCCCGAAGCGGTTTCGGCTCTGGTCGAGATCGTGAGCCATCCCCACAATCGGCGCTCAAGCGTGCCAAGAAGCTGGAGAACTCCTACGGCGCTCGCCTTCGCAAGATCGCGAGACACATCGGCGACATCGTTACGGGCTTCGATCTCAGTACACCGCAGGGTGCGGTTTTCATCGGTTCAGCCCTTCGTCGGTACGCCGACATGCTCGACCCCTGGGCTCGGTCTGTCGGCGCCCGGATGGTCGCTGAGGTTGCCGCGGCCGACAAGCTAGGATGGCGGCGTCTTTCGACGGTTATGGGCCGCGCCCTGCATCGCGAGATCGAAGAGGCTCCGACCGGGCAGGCCATGCGCGCCTCCATGGAGCGCCAAGTCACGCTGATCAAATCGCTCCCACTCGATGCTGCGGAGCGCGTCCATCGCCTCACGGTCGAGGGCATCTCGCAAGGCCGCCGCGCCGACGAGATCGCCAGAGACATCATGGCGACGGGTGAGGTGACCAAAAGCCGGGCGACGCTGATCGCCAGGACCGAAGTCAGCCGCACCGCCACAGAGCTCACCAAGGCAAGGGCCGAGTACGTCGGGTCCACGGAATTTATCTGGCGCACGGCTGGCGATGGCGACGTTCGAGACAGCCACAAGCGCCTCAATGGCAAGGTCTTCCGGTGGGATGCGCCGCCTGAGTGTGACCCCGGCCACCACGCCTTGCCTGGGGGAATTTGGAACTGCCGATGCTATCCAGAAGCAGTGATCCCAGACTGAAAGACACGCTCGCCTTCGACCGTGCCTCGGCTCGAGTCTTCGACGCGGACGGCCATCTTCATGTCAAGCGGACGGCCATCAGCAAGGCATGCGTGAACGAGTATCTGGGCCGAGAAATTCCCGACTGGGAAAGCCTCGGGCTCAATGCCGAGCGTCGCTATTCGCTTCTGCGAGACCCCGCCGAACTGGCGGAGGCCGCCGAAAGCTTCAACAACAAGCCGCTGCTGTTCGACCACAACCCGATCAGCGCGGACGAGCACGATCATAGCCGTACGGTCGGCGTGGTCAGCAACCCGGTCTTTCAGGAGCCTTACCTCTACGCGGACCTCGCGTGCTGGTCTGGCCCTGCGATCCGTCTGATTGAGGACGGGTCACAGAAGGAACTGTCGAGCGCGTATCGCTACGAGCCTGACATGACGGCCGGCACCTACGACGGTGTCCGGTACGACGGTGTGATGCGGAACCTTGCCGCGAACCACGTCGCCCTGGTCCGTAAGGGCCGAGCCGGACCCGATGTCGTGGTCGGCGATTCCATGGAGAACTTACAAATGGCAAGCACCGCCCTGTCGGGTGCCGCTGCGCAGACGCAGGGCGCTCTCGCCGTCTACCTCCGCACGAAGCTGGCCCAGGACGCGAAGGTCGATCTCGGCCCGATCGTCACCGGCCTGACCTCGAAGAAGTTCAAGAGCCAGATCCCGTTGATCGTCCTCGGCGTTCAGAAGGCTGTCCGCGGCAAGCTCGCCCAGGACGCCGACATCGAGGACGTGGCCGAGGTGATCGAGGCCCTGGCCGAGATCCTTCCGCCCGAGGCCGAAGCCGACGTCAAGGCCGCCGTCGAAGGCAGCGACGTCACCGAGGACGATGACACCGCCCTTCGCGCCATGCTGAAGGCCAAGGGCCTCTCGGACGAGGAGATTGATCGCATCTGCGGCGGCGCGGCTACTGCGGCCCTCGACGAGAAGGACGAGGCCGCCAAGAAGGACGAGGACAAGAAGGCCATGGACGCAGCGATCAGGACCGCGACCAAGGGTATGGTGTCCAAGGCGGCAATGGATGCCGCTATCTCGGATGCGGTGACCAAGGCGCAGTCCGAGACCGCCGCACATCTCAACGCGATCTCGGATGCTCGCCGCACGGTCCGTCCGTGGGTCGGCGACCTCGCCATGTCCTTCGACAGCGCTGAAGAAGTGCTTCGTACCTCGCTCAAGATGCTCGGCCGCAATGCCGCAGGCAAGCACGCCGATGCCCTGATGGACATCCTGGAGAGCTGCCCGAAGCCTGGTGACAAGCCCGCCTCTTCGACCCGCATCGCTCAGGATGCTGCATCGCTCAAGTCCTTCGACGACCGCTTCCCCGGTGCTGCCCGCATCGGCTTCGCCGCCTAATCGGGCGCTCAGCACAGGAGAATAGACCATGGGTTTCCCCGCTTCCGTCTCTTACGCCCCGGCGCCCGCCGTTGAAGGCGATTTCTGCGATGCCAATCCTCGCTCGACCGTCAATGCCGGCTCTGGCGGCCTCGTCGTCGGCGCGGCCGGCGTTCAGGTCGGTCGCTTCGCATGGGCGGCAGCGCCCAACGACGCCAACGGCGCCCCCGCGACCGTGACCAATGCCGGATCGGGCGCGCCCACCGGTTTTGTGCATCGCGAGTTGCAGGGCCTGAACACCGTGTTCCTGTCCGAGTCCACCAATCTGGTGCCGGCCGGCTTCGCGATCACGCTGTTCAAGTCCGGCGGCTTCTGGGTCATCAACCGCGGCGCCGCTGCTGCCACGATCAATCAGAAGGCTTTCGCGAGCAACACCGACGGCTCCGTCGCCTTCGCTGCTGCCGGCGCTACCGTCGCCGGCTTCACCGAGACGAAATGGATCTGCATGTCCCCCGGAGCGGTGGGCACCCTCATCAAGATCTCCTCCCAGCCGAACGGCTGATGCGGATCGGCTAGAACGGAGATTACACCAATGAATGCACTCGAAGCCCGCTCTCAGTTTCAGAGCGACAAGGACATGCTCGCGGATCGCGGCATGGTCCTTGACGGCGTCTATGCCTACGCGACGCCCGACATGAAGCGCGACTACACCGTCGCGATGGATGGCCTTCCGCCCGGCCTGACTGCGGCGAACGCCGGCATCCCTGCCATGCTCACCACCACGATCGATCCGAACGTGATCACGGTGCGCTTCACCCCCACCAAGGCCGCCGAAATCCTCGGCGAGCAGAAGAAGGGTGACTGGCTGCAGGACACCATCGCGTTCGGCGTCGTCGAGCACACCGGCGAAGTGTCGAGCTACGGCGATTATGCCAACAACGGCATGGTCGGCGTGAACATGAACTGGCCGCAGCGTCAGAACTACCTGTACCAGACGATCTCCGAGTACGGAGAGCGCGAGCTGGGACGCGCGGGCCTCGCCGGCATCAATCTCGTCGCTGAGAAGGACGCCGCTGCCGCCAACGTGATGGGGCGGTTCGAGAACGCCATCTATCTGTTCGGCATCCAGGGCATCCAGAACTACGGTCTGATGAACGATCCCGCGCTCGGCCCGACGCTCACCCCGTCGACCAAGGCAGCGGGCGGCACCACGTGGCAGACCACCGGCGGAGCTCCGAACGCGACGTCGAACGAGGTCTACAACGACTTCCTGGCTCTCTTCAGCCAGCTTGTCACGCAGACCGCGGGTCTCGTTGAGGCTACCGACGAACTGGTGCTGGTGCTCTCGCCTGGCAGCGCCGTTGCCCTTAGCTACATCAACCAGTTCAACCTCAAGGTCCGCGAGGCCTTGATGTCCGAGTTTCCGAAGCTGCGCATCGTGACGGCCGTCCAGTACGGCAAGCAGTCGGCCGCCAACCCGCAGGGCGTTGCCGCCGGCAACTTCATGCAGCTGATCGCCAAGACCATTGACGGTCAGGATACGGGCTTCGCCGCCTTCTCCGAGAAGATGCGCCAGCACAACCTCGTCACCGAGATGTCCTCCTACAAGAAGAAGTGGTCCGGTGGAGCATGGGGCGCGGTGATCCGCGTGCCGTACGCCGTCGTGTCCATGACGGGCATCTGACGTGGGCGCCCCTCAGCCCAACCAGCCGGTGCGCCAGGGCGTAGCACCGATGAACACCGTAACCGAGGCCCGTGAGGTCGTCTCGGTGGCCTGTAAGCTCCCGAGTGGCTTCATCATGCGCGAGTTCACTCCGCAGGCCGAAACGGAACTCGTTCTCGGCGGAGGCTCGCGCGATGTCACGGTCCACCGTGAGACCGGGCGACAGGTCGTGGTCAAAGGCGTGGCCTATCGTTTCGGCTCTCCGCCTCCGGTTCTCGTCAACGGCTATCGCATCACTCGCGATGTGCCCAAAGACCTCTGGGACAACTGGTACGAGGCGAACAAGGCCAGCGATCTCGTCCGGAATCATATCGTCTACGCCGATGTGCGTCATGACGATGTGAAGGCGTGGGGTCGTGACCATGAAGCCGCGCCCAGCGGCTTTGAAGGCATCGACCCGGATGGGCCGAACAAGCGTGTGCGCGGCATCGAGCGCGCCGACAGGCCGAAGTAGGAGCACTCCAATGGCTGATACCGTGAAAGTTGGCTGCCGCCTACCGCAGGGCGTTCGGCTTCGTGTCTTCGAGCCAGGCAAGAATGCTCTCGGCGAGCCTCAGATGAACGAGATCGGCGGCATCGATCTGGCCGGCTCCGGCCAGCATGTCACAGCGCCCGGCGGGCTGCAGACTGGCGACGACGACGTCTTCTTCAACGAAGTCCCGTCGGATCTCTGGGGAAAGTGGCTGAAGGCCAACGAGGGCAGCGATCTCGTCACCAGCGGCGCTGTGTTCGCCAAGGGGCATGATCTGGTCGAGAAGGATGCGGATGCTGAGGCATCCAAGCGACCTGTCGGCCGTCCTCGGGCATCCTGAGGCACTTCACCCATGACCGTGACGCGCGACAGCTTCACCGCTGTCTTCAAGGAATTCAGCGATATCACCGCGTATCCTGACGCCGCCGTCACGTTCTGGATCGGCCAGGCCGAGGCGTCGCTGCCGCAGTCCATCGCGACGGCTCAACTCGACCTCGCCACCATGCTCTACGTTGCCCATAATTTGACGCTGAGCACTCTCGGCGCCGCCGGCGGCGGAGCAGGGGCTTTTGCCCCAACGACATCCAAGTCGATCGATAAGGTCTCGAAGTCCATGGACCCGAGCCTGGTCATGACGGCCGGCGCGGGGATCTGGAACGCGACCGCATACGGACAGCGTCTCTATGCGTTGCTTCGGAGCTTCGGGACCGGTGGATTCTATCGCCCGTCACGGCGAGCCGCCGCGATCACCGCGGCTCAGGGTTACCCCTACCGCTGATGACCGTCACCATCACGAAGGACCGCGTGGCTGAGATGCTGCGGTCTGTCCGCGGCCTCACTCGCAACGAGGTGCTGATCGGGGTGCCCGACAGCAACGCAGAGCGGGCGGTCGATCCGGAAAACCCCACCCCTCTCTTGAATGCCGCCATCGGGTATCTGATGGAGACCGGCGCTCCGGAGCGGAACCTGCCGGCCCGCCCCTTCCTGGTCCCTGGCGTCACGGAAGCCGCTCCAGCCCTAGTCGAACGGCTCAAGAAGGCCGGGAACGCGGCGATCCTCAGTCCTGGCGGGAAACAGATAGTCGATCAGGCCATGCACGCGGTCGGGCTGCTCGGCCAGAACGCTGTACGCGGCAAGATCACGGAAGGACCTTTCGTTCCGCTCGCCGAGATGACCCTGGCGATGCGCCGAGCCCGCGGTCGGACAGGCACGAAGCCTTTGATCGACACCGGGCAGTTGAGAAATTCTGTGACCTACGTCGTGCGGCCGAAGGGGAAGAAGTGATGGTTATCATAGAAGACCTTTCCCTCGCTGGACGTGTAACGACGCTTCTTGACGACCTGCGGAAGCAGGGACGAATGTCGGGGGCTGAGGCGCAAGTCGTTCTTGATGTCCTCTGGCATCCGAGCTTCCCAGAATTTCTTCGTCAAGCGGTCAGTGCTCCTCAGGTGTCTGTGGTCGAAGGGGTGAACCGCGATAGCAGCCTGTCACCTTCGGTCCCACGCCGTCTCAATGCCAATCCGCCTCAAGGCAGCGTCGGGTCAGTAGCTTTCGAGCAATAATGCCCCGCCCCCTTCTCGACGTCTCGGACGTTCTCGACGATCCCGATTTTCAGGACACCACGCTTACCGTCCGGCGCTCTGTCGTCACCGTCGGTGCGCACGGTCGCGGTGAAGCCTCGGAGCAATCCCTGCCGTTCGCTGGCGTCGTCATCCAGAACGACAGCGGCAGCCTCGTCCGTGCCCCTGAGGGTCAGTACGTCCGCGGCTCCCTGACGATCTATACCCGCTTCCCTCTGACCTCCGGCAACGACACGATGGAGGCCGACGTCGTCCAGTGGAATGGCCTCGACTTCACCGTCGTCAATCCCATCGACTGGTCGTCCTATGGCGCGGGCTACATCGCTGCCGAGTGCCAGTTGGTCCCGCTGAACGCGACCTACGCGAATGGCTGACAGCTCAACCGGCGGCTACCTTCGGCCCACCACCGAAGCGCCTCCCTACGACATCGACCTTGATGAGGTGATGCAGGGTGTCGTCGTCGGGATGACTGGCCTGCCCGACGATTTGGTCCGCCCGCGCTGGCAGCCCGTCCAGCCTCGGCAACCCAATCACGACGAGGACTGGTGCGCCGTAGGTGTCACCGCGATCCTCCCCGACGGCAACCCTGCGATCTCCCACAAGGGCGCAGGAGAGGGTTCTAGCGTTCTGACCCGACACGAGGTGCTGGAAACTCTCGCGAGCTTCTACGGGCCAACCGCGCGCTCCTACGCGGCCATGTTTCGTGATGGTCTCTACGTCTCGCAGAACCGCGAGCAGATGTTCTTCAACGGCATGGGTTTGATCGACGTCGATCCGATCCGTTCGGCCCCCGAGCTTCTCAATCAAAACTGGCGCCGTCGCTACGACGTGGCCTTCCGCTTCCGTCGTCGCGTCGACCGTACCTACGCGATCCTGAATGTCTTGCAGGCTGCCGGCACCATCCATGGCGATGGCGGCTCTGTCACGGGCGTTGCCGCCTACGAAAAGCCATTTATTACCCCGGTTGAGCCATAATATATCCCGCTGCAAGCGGCGACATGTTAATATGGGGCATGTCCAAAACTCTTCATATTTACCGCATCACCAACCTGCTTAACGGCAAGCGATACATTGGATGGGCGGTCCACCCAGGACGACGATGGGCGAGACATAAAAACGACGCTCGGAAGGGTCGTCAGAACGCGATCCACCTCGCCATAGCAAAGTACGGCGCGGAGAATTTCAGCTTTGAGGTCGTTGAGATTTTTGACGGCAATGAAGCGGAGGCGAAGGCCAGGGAAGTTCTCCGGATTGCGGAGGAAGGGTCACTTTTCCCTGGCGGCTATAATCTAACCAAGGGCGGCGACGGAGCCGATGACCTGGGCAGGCTAGCAGCTGCATCGCACGCAAAACGACGTGCCTTAGACGTAGACGCAGATAGACAACGCAGATCGGAGCGAACCCGCCGCGCGAACGCTGCCATGGACCCTACGGTCCGAAGCGAAGCCGCTAAAAGAATGTGGGCGTCCCGATCGCCAGAGGCGCGGGAGGCTATCGCTGCGAAAGCGAGGGCGCAGAGAGCAGCGGAAACCGTAGAGGAACGCTCAGCACGAGGTCGACTGGCACACGCTCACCGCACCGCAGCAGAGCGATCCGAAGCCGCCCGTCGAGCTAATGCGGGACTTAGTTCCACCCAACGATCCTCAGCCGTCGCCGCGATGAACGCCGCCATAACCGGCGAAAAACGAAGTGAGATAAGCCGCAAAGGCCACGAAGCCTATCTCGCACAGACCACAACCGAACAACGCAGTGAAACCATTCGCCGAAATTGGGAACGGCTTTCATCTGAGGCTCGGGCTGACATTGGCGCGCGCATCTCGGAAAAACTGCAAGCAAAGAGCCCGGAGGAACGGGCTGAAATCGGCCGCCGCCGGTGGGCAACTCGCCGCGCTAAGGCTTCGTCAAATTCAGGTTTCACCTAATTAGAGGCGCCTTGTTTGGCGAATACTGCAATGGCAAAGGGACTAAGCGTCAACGACGTTGTAAATGTTACACTAAATTTATCGCCGACAGCCGCTGGATACAGAAATTTTGGATCTTTACTGATCCTCGGTTCAAGCGCGGTGATTGACACGACCGAGCGTCTGCGGCTCTACACGACCCTTGACGGGGTGACGGCCGATTTCGGCGTCAACTCGCCGGAGTATCTCGCGGCCGATCTGTTCTTCTCGCAGTCGCCGCAGCCGAACCTGCTCTACGTCGGGCGGTGGGCTCAAGGTGCGACGGCGGGCCTGATCCGCGGCGGGGTACTCAACCCCACCCAGCGGCTTCTCTCGAATTTCACCGCCATCACGACGGGCACACTGAGCCTAAGCGTCAACGGCGTAGTGAAGTCGCTCACGGGCCTGAACTTCTCCACCGCGACCAACCTCAATGGGGTCGCTTCGATCGTTCAGGCTGCCCTGGTCGCTGCCAGCACTCCCAATGCCACCGTGACGTGGGACTCGGTACAGAACCGCTTCACCGTCACCAGCGGTACCACGGGCACGACCTCGACCGTCACTGCCGCCACGGGCACCGTCGCCGCTCCGATGGGGCTGACGAGCGCGCTTGCCTCCGTGCCCGTCAACGGCGTTGCGGCCGAGAGCCTTGCCCAGGCCGTCGCTACTCTCGCCGACGTTTCCAGCGATTGGTACGGCCTCACCGTCGCCACTACGACGCCGCCCGCAAACTCGGATCATCTCGCCGTCGCCGCGATGATCGAAGGCATGACGATGCGTCGGATGTACGGCATCACCATCACCTCGACGGATGTGCTCGACCCGACGACCTCCTTGGATCTGGGGAGCTCGCTGGAAAACTTCGGCTACCAGCGCACGATCTGGCAGTACTCGTCGTCGAGCCCCTACGCGATCGCCTCCGCCTTCGGCCGCGCCTTCACGGTCAATTTCGAGGCCAACAACACCACCATCACCCTGAAATTCAAGCAGGAGCCGGGCGTCGTTGCGGAGCTTCTCACCGAGACGCAGGCCGCGACCCTCAAGGGGAAGAACGGCAACGTCTTCGTCGCCTACAACAACGACACCGCCATCTTCCAAGAGGGCGTGATGGCGAACGGCTACTTTTTCGACGAGGTCCACGGAACGGATTGGCTTGTGAACGCCGTTCAAACTGACGTGTTCAACCTGCTCTATCAGTCCCCGACTAAGATCCCGCAGACCGACGCCGGCATGCACCAGATCGTCACCACGATCGAAGCCACCCTGGCTCGTGCGGTCAATAACGGTCTTGTCGCTCCCGGCCAGTGGAACGTCGCCGGGTTCGGGCAGCTCAAACAGGGCGATACGCTCCCTTCGGGCTTCTACGTCTACTGCCCTCCGGTCGCTCTTCAGTCGCAGGCTGATCGGGAAAAGCGCATCACGCCTCCGATCCAGGTCGCTGCGAAGCTCGCAGGCGCCGTGCACCAGGCGAACATCCTCATCAACGTGAACCGATAGGACGGGCCTGAACAATGGCGAGCACGTATTCCTTCGCGGATGTTCTCTGCGCTATCACCGGCCCTGGCGGCAACCTATCGCTTTCGGAGGGCGGGGTTGCCGACGAGGGCATTACGGTTGAAATGAATGATGATAAGAGCAGCATGGTTCCTGGCGCCGATGGGAGCTGGATGCACTCGCTGCACGTCTCTAATTCTGGACGGGTGGTGCTAAGGCTGCTGAAGACGAGCGAGCTAAATCAGCGTCTGACAGTCATGTACAACTATCAGACAGCCAGCTCTGCGAACCACGGAAGAAATCTTATTTCTGTCCGAAACCCGGCCGTCGGCATGTCAATCACCTGCGAGGGTTGTGCCTTTAAAAAACTGCCGCCCAACGTGAATGCTAAAGACGGTGGCACCAACGAATGGGCATTTGACTCGGGGCGCATCACCCAGGTTCTGGGTAGTGGCGACCCGTCCCTCTGAGGTGATGCATGGTTGAGTTTGAGATCGACGGGCATTCCTACCGCAGCGGCCAGATGCCGGCCAAGACGCAGTTCCACGTTCTGCGCCGTCTCGCGCCCGTTCTAAGCTCCCTCAAGGATCTGTCGGGGCTCACGGGCGGCAACGCGGAAGCCATGGCGGCTTCGCTCGGCCCCATCACTGAAGCCATCGCCAAGCTCTCCGACGCAGACACCGAATACGTCCTAGACGCCTGTCTTGAGGTCACGGAGCGCCAGCAGGGCGCCGGATGGGCCAAGGTCCAACCGAAGGGCTCTCGCCGCCCGATGTTCGACGACATCAACTTCGCCGTCATGCTCAAGATCGCCATGGCAGTGATGCAGGATAACTTCTCGAGTTTTTTTCCCGCGAGCCTCTCCGGTTCAGTCGGCGAGGCCAAGACCTGAGCTTCGACGCCGTGCGCATGCCGCATGGAGAGGAGTGGCTGCTTCGGCCCGTGAGCCGTGGCTGGTGCCGGTATGAGTCCCTGCTGGATGGCACGCTCGACATTTCGGACATTGCCGAGATGAACGATGCCATCGCGGCCGAGGATGAAAACCGCGAGCGGGCGCAAGAGGCGGCGAAGAACCGATGAGCGCAGAAATCATTAAAGAGTTCCTGGTATCAATAAATTATCAGGTCAATCAGGGCTCCGAGAAGAAATTCACCGATGGGATGGCGACCGCGGCCAAGGGCGCTGCGGCTCTAGCCCTGGCTGTCGGCGCAGCAGCCACAGCCGTCGTTGCTGCGGTCGCACGCATCGCCTCTCAGTTCGACACCCTCTACTACACCTCGCAGCGCACGGGCGCCTCGGTCCAGAACATCAAAGGACTGGGCTACGCCTTCTCGCAGTTGGGTGGTTCGGCTTCTCAGGCCGTCGGCACGCTGGAGAGCTTCACCAAGGCGCTTCGTAACAACCCAGGCCTGACGAACTTCGTCAAGGGCATCGGCGTCAACGTCAATCAGGACAAGGCGAAAGTCCTCACCGACGTCATCGATAAGCTGGCGCAGAAGCCCTACTACATCGGCGCCCAGCAAGCCGAGATGCTCGGCATCAGCGAAGAGTCGTTCAACCTCATGGTCAAGAACCGCGCCGAGTTGGCGCGGTACAGGGCCGAGTACGATCGCACGGCGAGGACGGTCGGGCTCAACAACGATGAGGCTGCGAAAGCCTCTCGTGCCTTCAACGACGCCCTGCTGTCCCTTCGGGCGACGGCGATGGCGGTTGCTGAGAAAATCGGAACCGACCTCGCGCCGGTCATCACTCGCTACCTCAACATGCTGCGGGATTGGATCGCAGCGAACCCAGATAAAATCGAAGCGGCCATCAAGCAGGTGATCGCCGTCGCTGAGGCGTTGGTTACAACGGCCGCAAGCTTGGTTCTGGCTCTTAAGCCGGTCGGGGAGATGTTCCAGAGCATCGCGGAGACACTGACCGGCAAGGAGGGCCTTCAGGCCTCAATGGAGCTGTTCGCGATATTCATCGTGACGTCCTGGCTCACTCGCATTCTCGGCGCATTTGGGGCGGTAGGGCTCGGATGGAAGGGGCTTCTGTTGCGGCTCGGCATCCCGGTAGGGCTTGGCGTTCTTGCGACAGGGCATGGCTATCAGACGCCCGAGCAGGCTGCGGCCAATCCGGACAGTGCCGCACTCAACAAAGAGGGCATCGACCGCCGCGAACGCGTTCGCGGCTACATCGGCGATGTGTTCAAGCCGAAGGAGGGGGATGATCGATCTCTTGCCGAACGGCTTCTGCCGAAGGCTCTCGGTGGGAAGGATCGGCCGGAAGCTGCTGGAGGCGGCTCGACGGCCCCGATTGGGGGCTCAACGTTCAGTCAAAAAGCTCCAGGCGTGATGAAGCGCCTGATGGAAGATTTCGGACTTTCCAAGGAAGAGGCCGGGGTCGTCCTCGGCAACCTTGGGCACGAGAGCGCCGGATTTAAGGCATTTGAGGAGGGCGGGGGCGGCCCCGGACGCGGTTGGGCTCAGTGGACGGACCCAGGCCGTAAGCGTCGGTTTTTCCAGTATGCCGAAGACAACAAGCTTGATCCGAAAAGCGACGAAGCCAACTACGGCTTCCTCAAATGGGAGCTCCAGAACACCCATAAGAGCGCGATCTCAGCCCTCAAGAATGGCGCGACCAACGAAGATAAAATGGTTGACTTCGAGCGTATCTTCGAAGGCGCCGGCATCAAGGCATATGGAAGCCGTTACAAGTACGCGCGAGACGCGATCAAGGCCTACGACGCCGCCGACCAGGCCCCGTTGCAGGCTCCCGCGCCATCGGGCGGGCCTCCAAAAATCGATCTGTCAAAGGCCGCTGCTGCCGCAGGCAAGTTCGACCTAAACGGCATCACCGGCTCGTCCCCGTTGGGTACGTCTTCCTGGGACAACCGCACCAGCAACACCACGATGCACCAAGAAACGAAGATTGAGGTCAACGGCGCGAGTGACCCGGCCGCCGTCGGTTCAATGGTTGAGCGCAATCAGGATCGGGTGAACTCCACCATGCTCCGGAATGCGACCGGCGCGGTTCGCTAGCGCGAAACGACGTTGGGGAAAGACTGAAGGACGCTGGCGCATAACGCATCGTGCCCTTCAGCCTTCTCACGATCCGCGAATTTCTGTCCACCGGCAATGAAGCGCCTTTTCATGGCTGCGTCACTCATTTCCGAGGAGCATTCCTTCGCGATGTTGATCATCTTCTGATCGTATCCGTTGAACCCGCACTGGAACTGAGATCGGCTCAGGAAGGCGTGAACCTCAAGCAGTTTGCCGCAGTCGAGGGCGTTGGCTGACGAAGGAAACGAGAGGGCGACAAAGGCGAGAGCGTAACGCATCTGAGCAACTACCTCTGGAATGGAGCGGCGTTTCGGATGCGATCCTGGCCGATATAGGGACCAACGCACTCGAAGAGGTTCGTGTAGTTGTGGCTCGGAGCTCGTCCGGCCCCCTTCGCGCAGACCTCTCGCGTCCGGGCGTCGACATTGCTCCATACCAGCTTCAGACGGTCGTAGGCCTCCTGTTCGCTGGTTAGGCAATAACCACGGGTTAGGCGGTTCGGTTCGCCACTATATCGAGACCCGCATCGCTCATTCACATCCCAATCGGGAATGACCTGAGCGGCGAGGGGCATGATGGTCAGCAATAACAGGGCGGCGGCAGACAGGATGCGCATTCCGGCCAACATATGCCGCCGCACCCGCTTGTCGAGAGAGGCCTGACCGATGTCCCTTCTCGGCGAACTCACCTACGCGCTGATTTCCTCTGCGTCACGCGACATTGGCGGCATCATGCCGGACGTCGTCGTCGAGGAGATGCACCGCGACGAGCTCATCATCACGGACCATCCGGTCGAGACCGGAGCCGCGATTACGGACCACGCCTTCAAGCGCCCATCCGAAGTCGAGATGCGCTGCGGGTTCTCGAACTCCAGCGCCGGCTCGGAAGGGTACGTCCAAGAGGTCTATCAGGAGTTTTTGGCGCTCCAGGCTTCGCGCCAGCCCTTCAACGTCTCAACGGGCAAGCGCTCCTATCGGAACATGCTGATCCGTGGCCTTGCGGTCACGACCGACCCGAAGAGCGAGAAGGCGCTCAACGTCGTCGTCGCTCTCCGAGAGATCCTGATCGTCAGCACGCAGCGGACGTCGAGCGGATCGGGCTCTGGGGGAAGTGGAACCGCTGCGCCAGCCGCATCTGCATCCGACCAGGCGTCGCCGCAGACCACGTCCGAGGCGATCGACAACGGCGACAAACAGGCCACGGGCGTTGGCGACACGGCCTTTGCCGGGGCTTTCGATCCAAGCGGCTTTTCGACGACGGACCCCGTCACAGGTGGTCCCACCGCAGAACTCGGGGAAATGACGATTGAGGCTGTCGACGGCGTTCCGGTCCCGACGCCATCGCCCGTCGAACAGCCCTATAACATCTACGAGTTCGGCTGATGGCAACCTACGAAATTCCGCTGGTGCCACAGCCTCAAATCTTCGGCATCCAACTTGGCGACGTGAACTACCGGCTCCGGTTTGCCTATGCCGACACGCTCGAAGGCGGGTGGCTGATGGACATCAACACGGAAGGTGGCGACCCCATCCTCTGCGGCGTGCCCCTCGTCCCGAGCATCAATCTGCTGGCTCAGTACGCGTATCTCGGCCTCGCCGGTGGCCTCATGGTGACGAACAAGGAGGACGAAGCTGCTATGCCCGCCTTCGCCGCCTTGGGCACCACCAGCAAGCTCTATTTCGTCTCCGTCGCATGACGCAGCAGTACCTTAGGGACTGCCGCCTGACCGTCGGGGGCGGGGGTAGCGCCATCGACCTCTCGCAGATGCGCATCACCTTCGATGTGCGGCAGGGCGATCGACAGTTCCCGAACTACGCCAACATCCGGATCTACAACCTAGCCGATAAGACGGCTCAGGCGATCCGGAAGGAGTTCAAATCGGTCACGCTTGAGGCCGGCTACCGAGGTGCAATCGGAGCGCTGTTCAAGGGCGAAATTCTTCAGGTCCGCATCGGCCGAGAGAACCCGGTCGACAAGTACTGCCACATCCTCGCGACCAGCGCGGATCGGGCGCATAACCACGCCGTCGTGAACAAGAGCCTCGCGGCTGGCCACACCTTCAAAGATCAGGTCGAGGCCTGCCTAGAGCCGATGAAGGCCTTCGGAGTCACCGTCGGCCACATCGACGATCTAGGCTCGAAGAAGATGCCTCGCGGGCGCGTTCTCACCGGCATGGCTCGGGACATCCTGAGGCAGGTAGGGTTCGCCACCGGTACCTCATGGTGCATCGTCAACGGCACCTTTCAGATGGTGAAGAACACCGGCACGCTTCCCGGAGACACGGTGGTTCTCAATTCGACGACCGGTCTGATCGGAATGCCAGAACAGACCATTCAGGGCATCGTGGCGCGGTGCTTGCTCAATACGCAGATCGTTCCGGGCTGCAAAGTGAAGATCGATCAAGCCAGCATCCAGCAGGCCGAGTTTGATCCCTCGTTCACTGGCGCGAAAACCAATGAGCAGTACGATGCCACCGGCGCCAAGATCGCGGCCGACGGCATCTACAAGGTCATGGTCGCCGACCACAACGGCGATACCCGCGGCGCCCCGTGGTACACCGACATGATCTGCGTGAACGCTTCTCAGGGCATTACGCCAGCTCTTGCGGCCCGCGGCATCGGCACCGACGACCCCTCGGACCAGGGAGGTTAACAATGGACCTCCGCGAACGCTGGAACGACCCAGACGAGGATCTGAAAGCTGCTCTAGAGGGCATGCAAGCCAAGATCCACACGTCGATCCCGGTCCGTGTGGTCAAGGACAGCGACGGCCACACGGTCGGGCTCCAGCCCCTCATCAAGTTCGTTCAGCGCATGCCGGACGGCTCGCAGAAGCTGATGGACTACCCGGTGATCTCCGACGCTCCGGTCCAGTTCTCGGGCGGCGGCGGCGTGACGATGACCCACCCCATCAAGGAAGGCGACGAGGGGATGGCGATCATCTCCTCCCGCTCCATCGACACTTGGCACCAGCAGGGCGGGATGCAGCCGCAGATTGATGCCCGGATGCACGATCTCTCCGATGCGGTCTACCTGCCCGGCATCCGGTCGACGCCGCGGAAGATCAAAGACGTCAGCACCTCGGCGATCGAAACCCGCTCGGATGACGGGAAACACAAAATTAGCATGGACGCGAAGACCGGCGCGACGACGATCTCCATCGATGAGGGCAAGCACACCTTCGGGATCGATCCGAAGGCGGGCATCTCCATGGACACGGCGATGAAATTGGCCGTCAACGCGAAAAGCGGCATGGACTTTAAGGGCGCGGCGCACTTTGCCGACAAGCTGACCTCGTCGAAGAGCATCGGCGCTCCATCGCTTCAGGGCGTCGTGGGCGGCTTTACCGGCGCCGCCCTTGCCGTGGCGCTGATGATTGGCGCGATGGCCCTCACGGGTGCCCAGAGCCCCCAGGAAGGCATCCAGACGGCACGATACGCTCTAGCGGCATGGGTCGGTCATGCGTATCCGTAAGGTCGACGCAGCCGGTGATATGATTTTTGGCGGCAGCCAGGCTTCGTTCTTCCGCGATGTGCCGGATGCCCCTGCGCTCGTCGTCTCGAACCGACTCCATCTCTGGAGCGGACAGTGGTTCCTCGATCTGACCAAGGGCATTGACTACCAGCGCCGTGTTCTCGGCAAGCGCACAGAGTCGACCCGCGATCCCGTCATCCGCGCCGAGATCCTTGACAGCCAGGGCGTGTCTGGCATCGCGGAATATTCGAGCACGCTGAACCGCGACACGCGCACCTTCGACGTGGTGGCGACCATCGACACGGTCTACGGACAAGCGACGCTGCGGGAGACGATCTAGATGGCATCGACGCCCGCGCCCATCGTCGATGCGACCGGCATCCATGTGCCGTCCTACGACACCTATCTGACCTATTTTCAGACGGCCTACCGCGGGATCTACGGGGCCGACGTCTACCTTGACGCGGACAGCCAAGACGGCCAGTTCCTCGCCATCCTGGCGCGGTGCTGCGCCGACCATGCCGCGGCGACGTTCGCCACCTACAATGCTTTTTCTCCACTGACCGCTCAGGGCACTGGTCTTTCCTCGGTCGTGAAGACCAATGGCATCACCCGAGCGATCCCGACCGCTTCCACGGTCGACCTGCAGATTGAAGGGCAAGCGGGAACCATCATCACCAACGGGGTCGCGAGCGACGCACAGAACGGGCGCTGGAACCTGCCTGTCGAGGTGGTCATTCCTGCGAGCGGTCGTATCCTCGTCACAGCGACAGCCTCAACCCTTGGAGCGATCGAAGCGGGCGCGAACACGATCACCACGATCGCCACCGTGACCCGCGGGTGGCAGGCTGTGACGAACCCCGCTGCGGCCTCGCCAGGCATGCCGGTCGAGAACGACCTCAAGCTGAAGCGTCGCCAGGCGATCTCCACCGCGTTGCCGTCGCGAACCGTGTTCGAGGGGGTCATCGGAGCCATCGCCGCCATCAACGGCGTTTCCCGCATCCGAGGCTACGAGAACGACACCAGCGTCGTCGACGCGAACGGAATTCCTCCCCACGCCATAGCCTTGGTTATTGAAGGGGGAGACAGCAGCTCAATCGCGCGAGTTCTCTTGGCCAAGAAGGCACCAGGGGTCACTACCTATGGGACAGTGCTGCGGTCCTCGACGGATGCTTACGGCATTCCTCATGCGATCCGGTTCTTCCGTCCGACCTATGTGCCGATTGCCTACTACATCACCCTGCAGGCGCTCCCCGGCTACACTCAGGACGTCGAGGCCATGATCCGGCAGGCACTTGCCGATTGGACCAACGGCCTCGGCATTGGCAACCTTCTTCGTCTCACTCGTGCATACCTGCCGGCCAACCTGAACGGCACAGTTCAGGGTGGGACATTCGAAATCCTGTCCATGACGGCGCAGCGTGACGGCCTAGCGCCAGTCGGGGCCGTGGATGTCTCGGCGGCTTTCAACGAAGCCTTTCAGTGCGATCCCGCCAACATCCGAATTTCGGTCATCCCACAATGACCGAGGACTACCTTCTCGGGCTGGTGCCGCCTTGGCATTCCACTCGTCCGAAATTCATGGCGACGCTGGCGGCGGTTCTCGCCCCTCTCGTTGCCATGCGAGATGTGGTCTCGCACCTTCCCGTTGATTTCGATCTGGACAGCGCCATCGGCGTCCAGCTTGACGCTGTCGGTGTTCGCATCGGTCGCGCCCGCACGGTTCGTCTGCCGGCGCCAACGCTCTACTTCACCTTCGACGAGGTCGGTCTCGGCTTCGATCGGGGCGTCTGGAAAGGCCCTTACGAAGATCCCCAGACAACCGTGAGCCTTGACGACGACACGTATCGCCGATTGCTGCGCGCCAACATCCTGGCCAAGCATTGGGACGGCACCATCCCTGGCGCTCAAGCCGTGTTCGATGCCTTCTTTATCGATCCCGACACCTACGTCTTCGTCCAAGACAATGCCCCCGCAGCGTTCCCGGATGAGCTCGCCATACCCGGTACCGGAGATCAGCGTCTCGAAATGTCGATGACCATCGGCGTCGCGGGCAAGGCGCTGTCGCTCACCTATCTCGGCATTCTGGATCAGAACCTCATTCCGATTAAGCCGGCCGGCATCGATTCGACCTATGCCGTCGCGTCCACGAACAATCGGGCACTCTTCGGGTTCGATGTCCAGAACGAGTTCGTCGCCGGGTTTGATACCGGTGCTTTCGGCGTGACACCGGCCGAGCGGCTGAGAGCCTGAGCGACTAGCGCTCTCCTCCCGACATCAAAGGACTTTCGATGGCTGGCACGAACCAGTTCCTCCCGTTTGCCACTGGCTCGGGAGCGAACGCCCTTACGGTTGCGCAGTATCAGGCCCTCGCCGCACGCCAGGGCGGTTTTGTGGCCGGGATCGCCAAGTCGATCGAGGTGAACACGTCTCTTCGGCAGGCATCGACGATTGCCGCGATGATCGGCCAATTCATTGCGGACCTGTCCGGGAACGACGCCAACGATGACGGCAATATCGCCGTCCTCGAAAGGCGCTTTCGCGATGCGCTTCTCGCTTCTCTGACCGCAGATGCCGGCAACTCGCTGGTGCACTACGGCCTCGACATCAGCACGACCGCCAACCTGCTGAACGTCCAAACGGTGGTTCCGGCGGTTCCCTCCCTCGCGGAAGGTATGCTGTTCGAAATTGTGCCTCTGAGAACGGTGACGGGGTCATCGGCAATCGTTCTCGGCACGAATGCGGCTGTCTCTCTTTTTCGGCGGAACGGTACGCCCGTCGTCGCTGGCGATATCGTTGCCGGCGTGCCGTTCCTCGGCATCTACTTCGGCGGCGCCATCCGCATGCTGGGCCTCGCAGCATCTGAAATCGGCACGATCACGACGACCGTCATCAGCAATCTCAGGATCGTCGGCGGTACCCTTGAGCCCTACGCAACGCCGGGTACCTTCTCCCTTACTCTCCCCGCTGGAACGCCTTTTAGCGTCGAGGAATGCCGCGGCGCAGGTGGAGGTGGCGGTGGGGCGGATAGTACGGGCGCTGCTGGCTCTGGTGGCGCTGGCGGGGCCAGGCTGGTCGGCATCTACCTTGCCATCACAGACGTGACGCTCGCAATCACCGTAGGCTCTGGCGGTCTCGGTGGAGTTGGCGGGACAACGCCAGGATCGGGAACCGCAGGAGGCACGACCTTTATCGTTGTGTCGTCGGGTACGGTTCAGCGAAAGAACGGGCTTACGGTCACGACGGGACAAACCCTGTGCGCCTCGACGGGCGGCGGCGGCGGCGCCCCCGGCTCTGCCGCGAGCCCGCAGCCGAATACTGCTGGCGCTGGCGGGACTTCGTCTGGCGGTGATGTCAACGACTCTGGAGACGGTGGCGGGTTTCCGATCATCGTCGGCACGAATAACCGTCTCGGCGGTCTTGGTGGACCTAGCCCCGGAAGCGGTGGCTCTCCTTCGGCCAATGCCGTTGCGCAGGGCAACAGCTCTTCATCTCCTGGGGTCGGCGGCAACGGGTCGTCAGCGAATGCTCCCGGCGGCTTTGGCGCCCCCGGTCGCGTTCTCATTCGTCACTGAGGTCGATCTATGACTGTCGCTTTGATCAAGGATCGTGCCGTTCTCGCCCTCTACCCCGAGCAAGAAGGGTGGATGGACCTGTTTGACGCTCGCGACGTCACGGATGTCGAGGGCATCGAGCCGGGCTGGCTGGTCGACGAGGATGGGGCTTATAGCGCCCCCGAGGCACCTGCTCCGGCTGAGATCATCCCAGACGTCTCCAGTGCTCAAGCCAAGATCCAGCTTTCCCGCGCGAGCTTTCTGGTTCCGGTGAAGGCTGCTGTCGAAGCCCTCGGAGGCGAAGCCGAGATTTGGTTCACGGACGCACGGACGTGGCAACGCAACAACCCATACGTGGCCGAGCTCGGCGGCGTTGTGGGTCTGTCTCCTACTGAAATCGACGACCTTTTCCGTGAAGCCGCGAAGATCGACGCCTGACGGCGCTGAGGGCGAGTGACCATGAACCCCACCGCCGTCATCGACAACGCGGATTGGCTTCTGGCCGTCCTGATCCAACCGGTATCCGGCCAGACCGTCGATTTTTCGGGGACGGCTCTCTTTCTCGCTCTGACCCCGACGTTTGGCGGTGATCCCATCGCGATCGCTTCCAGCGAGGATGGCAGCCTCACCTTCGTCCCTGGCGCGACACCGTATTTCGCGATCGACCTGCGTGTTGCGGACCGCACCTGGCGGGTATCTCGGGTCACCAGCGTGCTTGGCGACATTCTTCGGTACCCCGACCCGGCCAACCCGGATCACGTCGAATGGCTCGGTCGTCTCGCGCTTCGGGTTCATCCTGGATCGAGCTCGTCGGGTATCGTCAGCGAGGCAACGTCTCCGGTTCTCATTCCCGCACAGCCCTTTGAAGGGCGCCTCGTAGCCGCGCCTGTCATCGTCGGGCCGCAGGGTGTGCCGGGGCTGGCCGGGAACGGTTCCAGCCTTGTCCATGAGCAGGGCTCAGCCGCATCAACCTGGATCATTCCACACAACTTCGGGCGCCGCCCCTCGGTCTCCGTCTACTCGGCGTCCGGTGACGAGATGCTCACCGATGTCACCGCGACGACGACCAGCGTGAGCGTCGTCTTTGCTCAGCCGACCGCCGGTTCCGCCATCCTCGCTTAAGGTTTTTCAGACATGACGAAGAAGGTAGGCAACGGCCTCGATCTTCAGAGCCAGCGCATCCTAAACCTTGGCGATCCGTCGACAGGGACGGACGCGGCGAACAAGCAGTACGTCGACAATGTCGGCGCGGGCATGTCTTGGAAGGGGCCGGTTCGGGCTGCTTCGACTGGAAACGTGTCTCTCTCTGCGCCTGGATCGACAATCGATGGCGTGACGCTCGCCAGCGGCAATCGTATCCTCCTCAAGAACCAGACCGCCGGCGCCGAGAACGGGCTGTGGCTTTGGACTGGCGCATCTTCTGCCCTGACGCGCACGTCAGACGCCGACAGTGGGACCGAACTTCAGCCTGGCGCGGTCGTGTCCGTGACTGAAGGGACGGTCAACGCCGACAAGGCGTACATGATCATCTCGGATGCGGCGGTCACGATCGGCACGACCGCGACGACCTGGGGACAGTTCTCGGCCGCGCCGACCTATACGGCTTCGAACGGCGTCAGTCTGACTGGGACGAACTTTGCAGGTGTCGCGGCCCCGAGCGGCGGTCTTGTCGTCGGTTCAACCGGCTTCTCCATCGATACCTCGGTGGTCGCTCGCAAGATCGCCGGCAACATGGGCAACGGGGCGCTGACAGTTATCCCCGTCACGCACAGCCTCGGCACCAAGGACATCCTTGTTTCGGTTCGCCTCAACAGTACCGACGAGGAAGTGCTGGCCGATTGGATCGCGACCGACACCAACACCGTGACGTTCACATTCCCGTCCGCACCAGCGTCCGGCGCCTACCGCTACGCGATCCACGGCTAGCCCCATGGCTAAGAAATCCGCTGGCGGGTTCGATGCGCAGGGGCAGCGTGTTCAGAATGTCGGCACGCCGACAGACCCAGCCGACGCCTCATCGAAGTCCTACGTCGATGGACTGGTCGTCAAAAACAACTTCGCCGCTACCGCAGCCCCTGCTGCGGGCAACGATAGCTCTCAGGGCTATGCGGTCGGTTCGGTGTGGATGGTACCCAGCACCGGAGACATGTGGCGCGCGCGCTCAGTTAGCGTCGGCGCAGCTCGCTGGATCAAGCTCGGTATTGTCGATCACCCTGGATATGTCCCTGGGCGTTTTTACCTGCCGTCAGGACAAGGGGGATCGCTTACCGGAGCGGTCACAGTCGTAGGGACCGCCTATTTCGCGTTCGGAATTATCAAAGAACGTATTACCGTGTCGCAGCTTGGCGTACAGGTGACCGCCGCCTCGGCAGGGGGTAATTTCCAACTCGCGCTCTACAGCCATAATCCGGCGACTGGGCTTCCAAGCACGCTCGCTGGTGCGACCGGGTCGGGAACGACGGCGGGGACGAACCTCGTAAACGTTGCTCTTTCAGCAAGTGCAACGATTGAGCCGGGGTTCTATTGGTTCGCTTATAACTGCGACAATGCCACTGCTGTGTGCCTTTCAGTCGGCGGTACAAATACATCTCCGGCAGCGCAGATCGGAAGCGCCAATGGGGCGATCATCAACTCGTCCTCTGGGCAGTTGGCTGGCTTGACTGCTCCTATCGCGTTCGGGGCGTGGCCGGCAGACGTAGGTGCATTGACGTTCACGATCATGACCGCTCGCGTACCCATGATTCAGTTCCTCGTTGCCAGCGTGCCGTGATGCGCAGCCTTGTCAGCCCGCTCGCCGTTCCGCCCCAAGGCCCGCGCGGCGCCCCCGGTCTAAACACTGGCTTCGGGCAGATCACATACACGGATCGGACAATTGGCGCCGAGGATACATTCGACCCGAATGTGCGCCAGCGACTGATGTTCGCGCCCTCCGGCCTGACCACTCAGAACTTGCTTCTCGATCCCTTCAAGAACCACAATTTCTTCGTCGACAACGTCCTGCGAGCCCGCGCGATGGGCGACGTCTACGACATGACGGTCAACCTCGGGGTTCGATCCATGCAGTCCGGTGGCAAGGTCCGGGTCGACATCGACAGCGGCTCAACCCTTGGCCCGCTGCAGACCAGCACGGCGTCGCTGTTCGAGGGCGCCACGGTGGTGGAGAGGGTCACGCTCAACTTCTCAATTCAGGTGCTGAGCACGTTCCTCGCGAACGGCGCCCTGTTCTACCTGACCGCGGACCGGCCGCTTCAGGTCGTCAGCGAAACGCTCTTCCTTCGCCCGACGAGCATCCAGCCATGACCCGTGTTCGCGTCTGGTACGATGATGCCTGCGATCAGATCTTCATCTCGGGGGAGATGCACTCCTACGCGCCTAGGTCCCTCGTCTGCGCGCTGAACGGGAACGGCACGACGATCCTTATCCACATCGCGGGGACCGCGGACACCGCCGTCGCAGGCGGCAATTACGCTGATTTCGGCGGGGCAGACGGCATCCCATTCTCAACGCCGCAGGCCACGAAAGCCTATCTGGACGGCGTGTTCTCTCGGACACCTCTGGCGGGCCAGACTTCGCTGACCTTCGGCGCCGGCCAGCCAATTGGTGGGCATAAGGCGGTTCGCGTGGTCAACGGCGGCCAATTTATGGTGGCGTCGTCTGACGATGCCTCGCAGATCGGAACCGTGATCGGCGTCTCCTCAAACGCGGCCGATCAAGGGGATGACCTGCGGGTCGTCAGCCTCGGAGAGATCACCGAGCTGTCATGGGGCTTCGTGCCAGGGCCGGTGTTCCTCGGCGTTGGCGGGTCTCTCGTCCAGACGCCTCCATCCATCGGGTTCATCCAGCAAATGGGCGTGGCTTTAAGCACCACGAAGCTGCTGGTCGCCCTTAGCGCACCGATCGCCTTAGCGGAATAGGAGGCTCATATGGCAGCGAAGAGATATCTGAAGGCTCAAAACGGCTATTCCGCCGAGCAGCCCGCAACCGTCATCAGCACGGGCGCGGTCAACGGGGGCGATATCCCGGCGCTGGACGATACCGGCCGGCTCGACCCGAGCCTGATGCCGGTCGGGGTTGGCGCCGACGTCGCTATCCTTACCGCCTCCGAGGCGCTGGCAGCCGGCGACTTCGTCAACATCTACTCCAATTCTGGGGCCTTTGCCGTGCGCAAGGCGGATGCGTCCAACGTCGGCAAGGAAGCTCATGGCTACGTGCTCGCGGCCGTCGCCAGCGCGGCTCAAGCCACGATCTATTTCGATGGTCGCAATACGACCGTCACCGGTCAGGCGCCTGGTGCTGTGTTTCTGTCCGCCACGGCGCCCGGCAAGGCCACGGCAACCTGCCCGACCGGCTCCGGCCAGCTTCAGCAGCGCCTCGGCATCGCCGTAGCCGCGACCGAGATCAACTTTGAGGCGTCGCCTCCCATCATCCTGGCGTGACCGCTTATGGCCTCGCGCAAGCCGCTGGTGGCCCTGAATGGGGCTGCCGTCGAGTTGCCCGCCGCGGATACACTGGCGACCGGGCTGAGGATCGAGAAGTACACAGCCACGGTGGCAGGCGGCGCTGGTGTCGCTAGCGCCAGCTTCGCTCCAGCGTTCAAAGCCGCACCTGTCGCTTTCGTCGTTGAGGGTTGGTCCGGCCAGCAGATGGTATGCGGCTCTGTGACTGGCACAACCGCTTCAGGGTTCACCGCCCAGGTCATGATCTCACAAGCAACTGTGCTTTTGAGCGGTACGCCCTTCACGACGGCTCCGAATGGCACGGTCGTGAATATCATTGCCATCGGCGTCTAGCCGCCAGGAAAAGCGATTGATGCCAACCAACATCCTCAGCATCCAGCCGCGGCGGCAGAACTTTCGCACGTCCACGAATGCCGATTGGCTGGACGGGCTTCTGGTTTATCAAGCCGGGTCAGGCGGGGTGGTAGCGGCAGAGAAGAACGTCGGCAACGGTTCGCTTTCCGTCGCCTCCGTTGGGTCCGGCACCGCCCTCGGCGTGCACATCGTCTCAGTCACGTCGGTCGACAATTCGCCTCGCCTCACCGTGCAAGATCCGACCGGCGCCGTGGTTGCGCGGGGTGTCGTTGGACTTCCCCTCTTCGCCTCCGGCATCACCTTCACGGTGACCTCCGGCGCCACGGCCTTCGCAGTCGACGACACGTTCTTCATCAGCATTCTCCCGATCCCGATCGATATCGCCGGGATCAATTTCGACATGCAGGTGAGGCTGGAGCCCACCGATCCCAACGTGCGGTTCTCCGCGACCTCTCACCCGGCGAGCTCGTCCGTAGTTCCGACGATCGTCACAGGCGGGGCAGGCGGCCAGGTCGCCATGCGCGTTCTCTACACCTCGCTCTCGGCCAGCAATCTCCCGACCGGCACATACGACTACGATCTCCTGGCCTCGGCTGACGGCCTTCGCGTCGTCGCGTTCTACGGCACGATCGAGCACGTCAACGGCGTGACCTTCCTGCCCTAGCAGGCCAGCGCAGCCCCGTCTTCGCGCCCATCATCCAAGGAAAATCGCATGGCTTTGGCCGATGACAGCGGGGCAATACCCGCTGCGATCCCTATTGTCGGGCCTGCTGGTCTGAGCATTGTTGGACCGCAGGGTAAGGATGGGCCGGAAGGCAAGCAGGGGCCAGTTGGCCCGATGGGCTCGGTCTCACCGGAGCAGCTTCAGTCCGCTGTGGCACCCGTCGATGCGCGCGTGGCTCGCCTCGAAGTCTCCCTTCAGACCGGCTACATCACCCGCCAGACCTATGCCGAGATCGCCGCGCTCACCCTGTCGGCCACGGCAACCTACGTCGTCCCTGATACCGATACCGGCACGCACGCTGGTGTTTCGACGGAGGTCGGATATTCGGGGGGGCAAGTCCCGAACGCAGGTACCTTCTCCGCGACCGGCTCCCCCCTGGCGCTCCGCCGCGTTGCCTCGACCGGCACGGCTGCGATCCCCGGCATTCAGACCAGCGTAGCTCTTCTTAACCGGGCAAGGTCGGACTACCGCCCAGGCGACCTTCTCGCCGCATGGACGACGCAGGTCAGCTCGCCTGAGGCCACGGCAACCCCGCTTTCTGAGGGTGGTCAGTACGTCCTCGCAGATGGCGCCGACGGTCGCGTGCTGCGGATTACGCCTACTGGGTCGGTCGGCGTCGGCCCTATCAAATGCGACCCCATCTACGCAGATCGCACCTACGATTACACGCTGATCGACCAGCGCATTACCAACGGGTCGAGCAGCACGGTCCTGCTTCGGCTTTCCGGCTTCACTGCGGCCAATGCACTTGTCGGACCCGTCACCATCCTGACCCAGGCTCTGGTCAGCGCCGATCTGCAGCAAAAGCCGTTCGTCCGCCTGACGGGCGCCGCGATCCTCGCCCTGCTGCCGAATGCCGTGAAGGCTCGGCCTTACGTTTCACTGACATCATCGTCTGGAACGTTCGACCTTTCCGCCATCGCGCGCAGTACCGCTTCGGATTTGGCGTCTGTCACGTCGCAGGCCTCGGTCCTTTCGACGATCCCGGATGACCAGCTGTTCGCGACGCTCGGCGCAGATCGCAAGATCACATCCCTCATAAATTTTGCTGCCCTCAAGGATCTTGTGATGGAGAAGTTTTATAATCGCACGGTCACTTTCACGGCTACATCAGATAGCACTCAAGCTCTTCCTGCTGACCCTTTTCGCAACAGTATTGACATTTTGAACTCTTCAACGAGTACGTCGATCCTTATCAGTTTCGACCAAGCTCCTGTTCGAGGACAGGCCGGCACGAGGCCACTGGCCCCAGGTGAAGGGTATTTCCGTGAGCATCCTCCAACTGGACCTCTATACATAAAGTCGGAAGGCGAAAATGTCCCTCTCGTGTTCGACTTTACAAACAGCAATAATTCCGACCCGCTGAAATATTCTCTGGCCGATGCTTATATTGCCAAATCTGCATATGTTCCGTCCTCGGCGGAGCGCGATATCTTCGCCAAATTCTTCAACACGATCCGCGATGCCAGCATTCTACCACTGCTTGGCACAGCAGCCATCCTTGGTGGCCCCAGCCGAACCCTTTCACTTCAAGATATCGTACGGAATGTCACGTACGGTCAGGTAAACCCGACCAGCGGCACCAGTATCACCTTTACAAAGTATGTAGGTTTTACGGGCAACGGCTCGGATCAATATCTTCGAAGCATGTACATTCCAGCTCAAGATACGGGCCGTTTCCTCGCCAACAGCCATAGCTTCGGCGCGGTGGTGAATGCCGGTATTCAAGGCACGACGCCTATCCTGATGGGCAGCTACACCACGGGGCTCCAGCCGCAGCGTAGTGTAGACAGCCAAGCCGTCAGGTCGGCAACCGTCAACTCGACCGTCGTGACAATCAACGCAGCCGCCGACGGCGGGTCGGGTGGCATGTACGCGGTGCTGAGAAATGCCGCTGACAAGTGCACGTTGATCCATCGCAAGACCGCCTACGAAGTTGCCCAGGCTGCCACCGGCCTTGGGTCTGGGAACCAAGAGCTCTTCATTCTCGCGCAGAACACCTCTGGGGGAACGCCGACGGCTTTCTCGACCCTGACCCCGACTTTCGTTTGGGCTGGTGGGTACATGACCCCGGCACAAACTGCGGTGCTGTTAGACGCCGAAGCCGAAATGCACTCGGCCTTTCTCGCGCTGGGAGCCTGAGCCCATGGCAACGAAAGTCGTCGACTTCTTCTGCTACGGCGCCACCCTGCCGGGCTACGCCTTCATGCACTACGCCTGCCGTGGTGGCGGCACGGGGCTGATTGCCGAATGGACCGGCCATAAGGGCGGGCTGACGACCGGCGGCCTCGGCGTGGGTGACTGGGACACCCCGCGCTGGGGTAAGGTCAAGGAGTTCAACGTCTGGATCGGTCGCGAGCGCATGGGCCGCACCGACGGGTCTGAGGTCAAGGACATCACCTCAATGTCCGCTCAACTTGCGCTGGACGCCGTTTTCATCGCTGGCAACGCGAATATCGAGGTCAGGGTCAACTGCCGCCTCAAGAACGTCTTCAAGAACCAGATCACGAAGGCGGTCTATATGGTCGAGTTCGAGAACGGCGACTTCGTCATGATGAAGTATTGTCATGACGCCTCCTATGAGGTGGATCTTGCGCGCATGGCCGGCGTAAAGATGCGCCAAGGCCGCGAAAGCGCCACCCACTGGAACGAGCCTGTCGAGTTTCCCGACAAGGAGGGCCGGCTTTCGACGCCTGGTCTCAATAAGACTTTCGGACCTCAGGGATACAGCCTCTACGACACGCGCGGAGATCGGGTCTGGACGTCTTCCCAGCCTCCGCAAAAGCACCTGCTGACCGGCGACGCCGTCCCCGTGTGCCAAGCGAACGGCTGGCGCTTCGAGTTCCAGTTCAACAGAAACGGCGAGGACATCGGCGTTCCGTTCTCCAAGCCGCCGGGGTGGTCGGCCGCAGATACCCGGAAAATCATCGACCTGCGTTCCTATACCCGAGTGCCAGGGTCGCCCGACCCGGTATCCGCCGGCGGCGTCGTCTTCCCGTTCGGCAACTCCGCGCGCGGCTTGGAGAACAACCCGCTGAGCCCGGAAACCGGCAAAGTGGGCACTAACGGCTGTGATCTTCCCGGCCATTGGACGAACGGCTGGATGGACATGACCTATGACCAGCGGGTCGAGACGGCCGAGCACGCCGCCTGGATCACGATGGGTAGCCACTGGGTCGTGCAAACTGACCCGTCTATCTCAAGCAGTACGAGGGACGCGATTGCTCGCTTCCGTCTCGTGACCGACGTCTGGCAGACGCCGGGCGACTACACGCTGTTCCCCGGCTGGCCGCCCGCCTTCTACATCCGCGATGCCGGGGGCATCTGGGCGCAGTTCAATATGGATGCCCGGATGGCTTACAACAATCCGGACAGCCCTGACGGCAAGTGGAACTTCGACGACAGCGTGACGACCGGAGGCTACCCGCTCGACATCCACACGCCCATCCACTTCAACCGGCCAGATGGGTACGGGCAGAAAGAGGGCTACGTCGACTACACCAAGAGCCCGAACTACGGCGTGCCGATCCGGGCCATGCTGCCTGACTTCAGCCAGTGCTCGAACCTCACCGTGTCCTGGGGCGCGGGCGGCTCCGCGATCTGGCGCTCGTCCTGGCGCATGGAGCAGACCGTCGCGCGCGGCGCGCAGGCCTGTGGCATGCTGATGGACCTCGCCAACCGCGGACGGAACGGGGTGTCAATCCCGATCTCGCAGGTGCCGTTCGCCGACCTGAGGGCGATGCTGAACGCCGAAAACGCCGTCACGACGGTCTGAGGAGAGCACGCATGCCCAATTACGGTGGACGATCGGTGGCGGCAGCCTCCGGCCTTGATCTCAGCGGCGCGAAGGATGGCATCCTCTGTAAGTTCGGGAACCAGATCTCGACGTTCGAGCTCCAGGGTATTCCTGGCATGAAGATCCTCCACGGCAACGCCCGTGAGGGGAACCCGATGTTCGAGGTCGAGTCCTGGCTCGGCCGCGAACTCCACATGGACCTGAGCAAGACCGGTGACATCGCCATATTCCAACGGGCGGCGCTGTTCATTCCGCGTCGCATCGTCATGACCCTGGCGCGCGGCGTGCCCACGACGATCAAGGCCCGGTTCTTTACGGGCTTCCAGGGCCGCGGTGAGTTGCTCTGGGACGTGCCGGCGGCCGAGTGGCAGAAGCTGACCGACGACATCCAGGTCGTCGAATACGTCCTGCCCACGGCTCGTCGGTCGTTCGACTACCTGCATCTCCTGGTAGACACCGCCAACGATGTGCCGTTCCGCGTCTCCACGTGGATCTTCGGCGAAACGCTCATCTCCAGCGACATCCGCGGGCGCGGGTTCTGAACGAAGAAGGAATGCACACCATGGCCGAGCGCTACGCAATCATCGACCAGACCAAGAACCCAAAGCTCGTCGTCGATGTGTTCGCCGTCGAGGAGGGTGAGGAACTGTGCGTACCTTCGGAGCTCGAAGACAGGGCGGTCATCGCCGTGCCGGACGGCGAGCCTGTCGCCGAGGGATGGAAGTGGACGAAACGGGACGGGTTCAGGGCGGCGTGACACGCACCCCAGTCGGACCCTAAGGCCGGCGGCAGGATTTCGCCGCTCGCTTAACCGTCTTCGAGTGGGGCGGTGAGGGCCTCTCGCTGGCTCTGGGCCGTCCCGGCGTGTTGGGGCGAGGATAGCATGGGCGAGGGTAAAGGTCAGTGCGGGCCGGGCGCTAATCCGGCGAGAGGTGGCAATTTGCGATTGGTCGGCCAATCTCGGAACGCACTCTCCGATCAACCTGCGCGGCAGACGATGCGTCGTCTCCGCTAAACCCTCGTAGTCGGCCCCTGATCGGGCTTGCCGCCACCTCGCGGCTACAACATCGCTGCGTGTCTGCTTTCCACGCCGCCGCACTGATCCGCGAACGATAGCACACCTTGTTCCCTGAGGAATCCCCTCCCGAGCCGGCCGGTCGCCGTGCAACCCCTGACATCGTGAGAACCACCATGGCCCGCGCTCTGCTCGCGTTCGCGCTTCTCTGCGCGCTGGCTTCTCCCGCCATGGCTGATCGGCGTCGTTCGGTCTGCGTGGCCGTCGACGTCGAGGGCATCCCGTCCCTCGTCTGCTCTCGGCCGGCGCGGCGGCGCTGATCCTTTCCCCGAAACTGTGAGAACTGTCATGGACAAAAGCGTGCCAGCCGGCGCGGCGCTTCTGCTCGACTTCATCGCGTCCTACGAGGCGCCTTACGGGTACGGCACCATCTACGGCAACAACCAGAACAAGCTGCCAGCCGGCATCACGACCATGCGGCTGGACGACGTGATCGCCGCGCAGAAGTCGTGGACGACGAAGTACGGCTCGTCGGCGTGCGGGCGCTACCAGTTCATGCGGGCGACGCTCCAGGGGCTGAAGACCGAACTCGGCCTGTCCGGCATGGAGTTCTTCGATCCGAACCTTCAGGACCGGCTCGGCTACCACCTGCTCAAGCGCCGAGGCTACGCCTCGTTCATGTCGGGCGCGCTCAGCCCGGTCGGGTTCGGGCTCAAGCTCGCGCAGGAATGGGCCTCTTTCCCGGTTCTCGCTGCCACCAAGGGCGCGCATCGGAACGTCGTTCGCGGTCAGAGCTACTATGTCGGCGACGGCCTCAACAAGGCACTGGTGAAGCCGGAGGCGGTCGAGAAGGCTCTGGCTTCCGCCCTGAAGCTGTTCGGCGTCCCCGGCAGCCAAGCGCCCGTTACAGCCACGCCTACCCCGCCGACGCCGCCTGTTTCTCCGACCGCACCCATCCCGCCGTCACCCGTCGGTGTCGCAAGCGGTTTTTGGGCATCCGTCATCAAGCGCCTCCGGGCCGCTTTCCCCGCAAAGAAGGTCTGATCCCATGGCTGGCGGTATCATCGGCTCAATCATCGGCGCGGCGTTGCCTGGGGTCCTTCCCAGCATCACGGAGACGGCGAAGATCCTCGTCGAACGGCTGGTGCCGGACCCTGTCGCTCGCGCCCAAGCGCAGAAAGAGGTCGAGGAAGTCATCTCCGCCCGCGAGGCGGCTGTGGCTTCCGTCATCATCGAACAGAACAAGGCGCAGAACGAGATCAACCTCGCCGAGGCGCAGGGGAACGACCGTTTCAGTTCCCGCTGGCGCCCCTCGGTTGGGTGGATCTGCGTCGCCGCGCTGGGGTATCAGTACCTCTTCGCACCGATCTTCACGTGGTTGGGCGCCATGATCGGCGTCGCGCTCGGTATCGCCTTCCCGGCCCCGCCGACGCTCATCATGACCGACATCCTGCCGATCCTCGCCGCTCTTCTCGGCCTCGGTGCCCAGCGCACCTACGAGCGGGTTAGCGGCGTCTCAACGGCCGTTCCGGCGAAGCGCTAAGGCATGGCGCTCTCCGGCCTGTTCTACCGCGCCGCCGTCGAAGTCCCGTCCGGCATTCCTACGGGGGTGCCGGGCCAAGCCATCGTCGAGGATGCGGTTCGCAAGATCGCCGCGGCGGATAGCCTCTACGCGCCGCTGTTCATCGCCTCGCTGGCGGTCATCGCGCTTCTCGGCTGGCTTCTCTACCGCGCCGGCATCGCGAAGACGACGGAGCTCGAACGCGTCGTCACCGCCTTGGAGCGGTCGAACGGCATTCTCACCGCCCTCGACGCCATGAAAGGCTCGATCACCGCCCTCAACACCGCCGTGCATGACCTTGCGCGTGAAGCCGAGGGCGAGGCCAAGGATGGTCGCCACGGGCAGGCCAACATCCTCCAGATCGTCGGGTACAACAACGAGATCATCAAACGGCTGGAAACACGGATGGACCGCCTCCTTAACCGAGGAGGCGATGCATGAGCATCATGGAGAGCGTCATGCATTGGATCATGCCCGGTCGCCATGCTTCGCGCGCGCTCCACGAGCGTGCAAGGGCGGCCTTGGCCTCCACCGAGGATGCCGGCGACGTGGTGCGCAAGATCGTCGAGGCATCGCACGCCGAAACGGCTGAGGCGGTGGAGCTCTCCGATAAGACGCGGGAGCGGCTGGTGAAGCTCGAGGCCCGCCAGAAGCGCCGGAAAGACCCCCACGTCTCTGTGGTCATAGAAACGATGAAGATCATGGAGCGCCGGTCCTGATGCGTGCGACGCTGAACCGTTTCATTGCCCCCATTGTGGCGTTCGCGCTGCTCGCGCTCTACTGGCCGGTCGCCGTGGTGGTCGAGGACAACTTCCAGGCCGAGGTGCTGCGCGCGATGCAGGGCACGGCCCTCACGGTGATCTTTGTGGCCTTCGTGCTGAAGTTCCGACGCGCCTTTGCCCCAGAGGTGCCGGACAGCGCTCGCCGGTTCTATCTCGGGCTGATCCTGTGGTCGTGTGCGGCGGCTGGCGGCGCGCTTTGGCGCCTGCTCTGGCGCATGGGCGGCGGCGGTCCAGAGCTTGCGTGGATGATCACGAACGATGCGATCATCTTCCAAAGTTGGGTGGAGACCGTCGGCATCTTCTTCATGCTTTCTGGCCCCGCGATCCCGGCCGGCAAGCTCGGCGACATGGAGCCTCAGTACCCCGAGGACATCAGCTGGAAACGGATCATCATCGCGGCGACCATCTGCTTCACGGCGGCTTACCTCGTGGTGGTGCTACGGATTGGGTCCGATCAGATCCGCGCTCTGCTGGCGTATCTCCATCCAGGGTAGCTATCCCACCCGACGCGCTACCGCGCCTGTCGGTCGTCCTGAGAGCACGATAGGGCCTCGTTCAGCTTCGGCTGGGCGAGGTCTTTTTGCGTTTAGACCGAAGCGCGGCCTGCCCAGGATGGTCCCTGATTGACCGCTCCGACACAGTCTACGAGATGCCCGCACCCGAAGGTACGCCCGTCGGTTAGCGTGACGGCAGTGATCTCATATCGCCTACCTGCATCAACGGGGTCACCGGTATTCACGGTCCTCTCGTTCAGAAAGGCACCCCCTGGTCCTAGATCACGGACATTGACGCTCGCCATAACTGCGTGACGCTCAAGCCTCGCGCCATCGGGGATGGCGGAATAGTCGCCTCCGTCGCCTGGATCGAGCACAAGCATGGTAGCGCCAGGCGTAAAGCCGCGAGCGAAGCCAGTCGCCATGCCACCGTTGCCGCCGTAGATGATCACATCGTATTTCTCGTCCATCCTCACCTCCTCACGCGTCGTCTGGCTTAGGCCGGGCGGGGGGGCATCTCGCTTCGGATGCCATGGCAGGATCTCGGCGCCCGGATTCCGCCATTGCTCGTAGCCGAAATAGTCCAAAGCTCGGATCACCGCCTCGTCGTAGAATAGCCCGGCGGCATCCGCGAGCGCGCCGATGATCTGGTACGCTTCCCCAGAGACCTTGCCGGCCAAGTCTTCCTGTTCCTCGTCCATCCATCTCTCCTCAAGCCCGGCCGCCGTCAGGGCGGGGAAGGGGGTTAGCGACGCCAGTAGCGTGTGAGCAGGACCGACAGGCCCCCAACGGCAAGCGTCCCTACCAGCACCATCAGCGGCAGCACGTACGTCACGTAGGTGTGTAGGCTCACCATGCGCTCGTTCTCCTCTCCGCCGGGCGGATCAGTCTGGGGTAGTTGGGGACCGGTCGGGATCGTCAGGGCCGTCATCAAGGTCGATTGCCCGAAACACAGCGATCGCATCCTTCCGGTCTTTGAACATGAACGACACCACATGACGGGTGCCGTCATCCTCCTTCCCAATCTGGACGCAATCGGCTCGCGTCAGAAGCTTCACCATCGCCGCTTCGTCCATCACCCTTCCCCTCCTTGATCCACCACGTCGAAACTCAGCGCCTCCAGCTTGGAGAGGGGGCGGTCTAGGTCCTAGGAGTAAACCCACAATCCGCCATGGCTCTGGCAAGGGCCGCATCAGCCACGGCGATCAGCCTGTCGGGGTCTTCGCCGCGAGCAATGGTGTCCGCCCGCAATTCCTCTGGCGTCATCGCCAGGATACGGGCG